>JBKPMB010000110.1:0-14102 GCA_046731995.1 Thermoproteota archaeon
CATCAATAATATTTTAGAATAATACAAGCAATTATATATTAAAATAATACTTAACCAAACAAACTTTTACTAACCCTATACATGCCTGTCCTCAACTACTACTAAGACAGCTGCAATGGCTATTAAAACATGACCGTAGCAAAAATAGCTTTGGAAAACTATAAGAAGGAGGAGAAGCATGATAAGAGTATCACATCTATATCAAAACCTGGTGGACTTGAAATATGTTTCTAACTGAATCTTTTGTTTTTGATATCAACTATGTTTAATCGGTACTACCTTCAAAATGATAAAACTTCAAAGCTAATCTAAAAGCATCAAATATATCATTGTATGTAGACCCATTATCTGATGTTCCATCATTATCTACTGCTGTTCTTAATGCAGTTATCAGTTTATCAAATTTATCTGGATTAATAGCTATTCTGCCACCCTCGCTCTCAAGTATCATTTTACAGTGTCCTAACATTGCTTTATGTCCTGCATTAAAATTGACAGGAACAATTCTCATATCTTTAGTAGCATCATCCTATCCTCCTGACCTATATCTGGCAATTACTTTATCATAATCTGCTACTTTGTTGCAATAATAAGTATTGAAAAAATATTATTGACATTGATGTGGCAATCCTATATCTTTGCTTAATGGGATGTGTTTGCAGCTTTGGCTCTTGTTATTTGCATCAAAATAGATTTCCTGGTATATACAACAAGATCTCATAGAAAAGAAGATAAGGTTCTGATGGAACTAAAAAGTAGGAAATGAAAGTAAACTGATTTGTATGTACGAATTAAGTAGTATCAATCCTCCTGTAACAGAAGAGAAAAGACGGGAAGTATCTCAGCCTGAGGAGCTGCACAGAAAGTTTTTGGAAGTTATTTCAGGGGCTCAAGAAAGAATTGATTGTTGTTTGGATCAAAGAGGATCATCTTTTCTTGTGTCTGATGAGTCAACGTGGAAAGTAATAATCGGGTTACTAAATAAAGGTAAAAGATTGAGGTTCATTACCAAAATCACTCAAGAGAACATTTCGTATTGCAACATGCTTATGAAATATACCACTGAAGTTTCCATGATGATGGAATTAAAGGTAATTTCTTAATAGTCGATGGAACAAAATATGGATTTTATATAGTTGAAAGTCAAGAACCTGGGGTACAAGAAGGAAAAGAGGAAGGACAAAGTCAAAAGGCAGCTATAACCCAAGTCATCTACAATGAAAATAAACCATTTGTAGATTCCCAGCAGTTCTTATTTGACAATGTTTGCACTAATGCCACTCATGCAAAAGAGAAGATAAGACAAATTGGATTAGGAATTAGAGGCGACTTTATTAATACTCTTATCAAAGCATCTGAAATTCAAAAAACTGCCATTAATCTGTTTGAATCAGCGACCTATGAAGTACTTGTATTATTTCTACAATTAACTCGTTTCACCGTGCAGAACATAGTGGAATATTAAACTCGTTATGGCAGGTATCAGAGCGTGGTATAATAGTCAAAGTGTTGATACAAGCAGATGATGATGATGATAATACTCATCAGTTAATGGAGGCCATACAAAAAAGAATTAGACAAAAACATTTGCCAATCAACATCCAGTATAGTACCAAATTATTACAAAATAAAATTACAACTTTAGTAATAGATCAAGCTGTCTCTTTGACAATAGAAGTTAATGATGATTTAAACAAAGCATTTGATGAAAGTACAGCAACAGCAGCAGTTGCTATTTACTCAAATAATGAATCAACAGTATCATCTTGTATTTCTATATTTGAAACTCTATGGATAGAGTCTGAATTTGAAAAGCAAAAAAAGGTAAAACAAGCATATTTTCAAATGTTCAAAGGCTTTGAATTAAAGGACGAAATTTACCATAGTCATAGTCACAAATCATTTTCTGAAAAAATAGCAAATAAGGAACAAAAAGAAGAAGAATGAGTAGGATAAAATACAAAGCGAGCTATGCACTATGACAGACAAATAACTTGTTTATTCCGTTGTACTTTATAGGTAAAACAGTATTTCTTGCAAGGAATCATTGTTGTGTATGCAATTGAAATGCATAGCTTTATCATTTTGCCCACTTAACTGTACCAAGTGAATAACAATCTAGCCAAAGCAAACATTATCTCTTGTCTAATCTTTTCACAAACCTTTGTCTAATTATGCATTTACAAGATTCACCGGGACTTCCCCATACATGATATGTCTAATATTGTCAACTATCATCTATGTTGCTATGTCAACTATTCAGCTGTCCATCCTGCAATATGAGGAGTTAGGACAAAATTATCTAAATTCAGTAGTCTGTCTTCAGGATTAGCAGGTTCTTCCCAGTAAACATCAAATGCTGCACCTCTAATTTGGTGCTCGTTTAAGGGCTTTGAAGAGTGCTCCCCTATCTACTATTGACGCCCTTGCAACATTTACTAAAAAAGCTGTTTTTTTCATCACACTTATCTCGTCATGAGATATCATTTCTAGAGTTTCATCTGTAAGTGGAGTATGTATTGAAATATAATCGGCTTGGGATAAAGATTCAGGTAAGTGCTGAAGGCCTCTTATATCATCTACAAAATAATCCGTTTTAGAGTTATTATAGTTACGATTATCATCATTACCATAGTCAACGATATTTGCTTTGTCTTTGTTGTATTTATCTGGATTTTTCGTTACTGCAATGACTTTCATAGAGAAGGATTTTGCTCTCTTTGCAATCTCTATACCTGTTGCTCCAAGGCTTATAATAAGGAGTTTTATCTTTCAGCTCACTTCCCAAAATAGTTACAACTCTCCTCTTCATCAAGCTAGTACCAGCACTTTTCATATTCTTGGCTAGGTATATCATAAGAAAGAGGGTATGCTCAGCAACAGATACGTTGTTAACACCAGGTACGTTTGATACATAAACCGATTTGACGTACAATAATTAACATCTACATTATCAGTACCAGTTCCTATTTGATGAACCAATTTTAGATTTGGACAAGCATCACTTATTGTTTTGTTTTGTCTACATCTCCAAACCCATTAACAAGTATGTCTACATTTGCAATCTGTGTTAATACTGGTTAATTAAAATCAACAGTTTCAGCACTCAACCCTAAATTATTTAGTTTGCTATATAAAATATCTTTTAGCTAACTGCATGTGATGTGATAACTATTTTCAATTTTTTCGAGTAATCAGTAGCACAGATATAATGATAATCCTTGTAGGTATCTCAATGAGGACATAGTTCAAAGCACTGTCCATAGTTGTAGCCTCGGACAACAATTCCAGCTTGACCAGACATGTATCCTTGAATAGTTCCATTGCTTGCAGCTTTTCTCTGTTATCAGATGAGGTTTCCAGAATTTCAAATGCGTGTCTGAGTATAGTATCTAGCGCAGTAAGACATACCTGGTATTGCTCAGGTAAGTATTCAGTCACATATTCCTTAATAGTTTTACCCTGATTACGCAAATACTGTATATCAGAAGTGATTGAAGTCCTTGATACTTGTAATTCACGAGCTATTTCTATTTGACTCATACCTTTGGCCCTCATTTCTAATACCTTATCTTCTCCATTCTAATTGGTCAGCTTTAGTTTTAGATTCAGTTTTTGTGCTCAAAGTTCAGATTTTTCCTTCGTAAATATTTAGGTGTTCAGATTTTTAGCTTTATCGTATCAATCGTGGTGATGGCCTGCTAAATGTACTATTGTATCAGCCATGAAACCTCTATTAGTAAAAACATACTTGCACCATTGCTAAATGAACATTGAAAAGTTTTTTATTCATCTCAAGAGCAGTTTAGACTACCAGATAATCTAATGTGTAAATGCAGGTCTACAAAACATCTTCTTAATAATTCAAGTATAGTTATTGTTTTGTTATTACTATTGTCATCGTCATCATTATTATCACCATCACTATCATTTTTTCCCTTGACTCCTTCTTATGAAGAAGGGCCTGCTACTTCATCACCAGCTTTTGAACTTCAAGAAATAACTAATGAAAATCATACTTGGGTTCAAACCTATGGAAATAGTGATGCCAGTCTCAAATCGAATTATACAGATATACAAGCAGTTAATTACAGAAGTGATGGGAAAATTCTGAATGTCACAATGTGGTTGGCATCTGGTTTTAAAAATACTACTTCCAATCCTGTATACAATCGACCATTCAGAAAGATTGTTTATGGAATGCTAATCGATGCATATTCCAATACAAAAACAGGATATAATGGAGCTGATTATGATTATTATGTTGAAGTAGTTGGGGGAAAATTAAGCGCATATATATCAGCTATCATCAACTGGTGGCTACAGACTATTAGGATCAGTAGTAAATCTTACACAATCATTGGTTGACCCTGATGCTCTGCAGCTTTGGATTTTGACCTTGGCAGTATAGGTTATCCTAGCAGATACGACCTACTATTCTATACAGCAGAGTCCTACAAGTCCAATGAAGTCAGACAATTTATTGGCTGGGTAAACATACCCCCGCCTAGTCTAGAAATGATTACATCACCAATCGATATAATGATAAGGCAAGGACAAGAGCTGCTGATTCCAGCTAGGATAAAATCAACTACTGGCTTTTCTAACGATGTTATCAATATAGCTTTAGCAGGAAATAATAATAACAATAACAATAACAATTACTATTATGATAGAGCAACAGGTTTTAACTCAGGTGATTTGCACGTAGCTGTCGAAAGAAACCAGCCACCTTTATTTAAAATAGGTGTTCCTCAACAGACACCGTTAGGTATCTATTCATTGCCTTTGATCGTTACTATACGGGAGCCATCAATAGCTACATTAACAAAGCCTATATCCACCAACATAACACATGGTGCAATAGATCCTGAGTTTGAACTATCTAAAAAATATCCAGCAGTTGGCTATCTAACTAAGCCCATAAACTTTACAGTAACAGTAATACCTCCTTTGACTATTAATGAACAGTTTAAAGATTTTTGGGGAACCTATGGGCAGTTCATAGGTTTATTCGCCGCTGGGTTTGTAGGGGTATTTGTCAAATTCCTATTTGATAGAAGGAAAAAGAAGCATGAGGAACACGAGTCAACACAGGGAATTGCTGTTGTTGTGAGATCTCATTTCTACCTAAGTCATGTATTAGTTCTATATGCAATATGTAACTTTCTGACTAGAAATAATATGGCTCCTGCGGGTATAAAGAGAGCAATCGAATTGATGCTTTGCAAAAACAGATCAAGTGGATTGAAAATCACTCTCATGGTAATATCAATAGACCTCACTGTATTATAGAACAGGGAAACTTCGCGGAGGCAGATTATTGTATTGATGGAACTCCAGTAAAGGACAGTAAAGGCTACTACAGCAGTTGCGCGAGCACTACGACATCCCACACGGTTTTGAAAAATAATCCGAACTCCGATGTACACACTTCTCGGCCGGGGAATACAGGACCTTTGAATGTACCTGTGAACTCTGCTATTGAGCATGAGTAGTCTATTTCTGCAATGGGTATTTTGTAAGGATTGTTGATAAGGTAATTATCTCGAAATATTTTAAAAAATTCTTCTGATTCTTCTTGATGGTTATGCATTCTTCTTGTTGGATCTGTTGATGATCTGACTAAAAGTTCCTTATCAAATCTTCTTTGCCGTAATATACACTAGATTTTTCGATCAATCCGTCATTGTTGAATTCAAACTTCTCAATTACAGACCACTGTATCTTATTATCAGGAGTTGCACTGTATTCAAATACTATTTTGTGATTATTCGAGAGATAGTCTATCGGTGTGAAGTGTAGCATTGGAAATTTCGTTAAACCTGAGCAAAAATATTCTTCCAAATCCTTCTTGTTTGTTATTGTTGATGAAGTCCGGTTGGGATATACTAATTTTAGTTTAGGACTAGAGAATAATATATTCTCAGAATAAAGGGAAAGGACTTCTTTTATGTTATGATCATTCCATGCCTTGGTCCATCTATGTATATGCTCTTTTGCAAATGTATCGTCCATCTCCATATTATCATCAACGGTATTACTTGTTGTGTCTATGTATATATGCAATTGATTCCAAATCGATCATCAAAATAGACTGAATAATTTGAAGTGTCAATCTATCTACGTTATAGATACTTGATCTAATCTGAAAGATATCTGTATATCTATCTCTTTGTTTATTAGACCAATGCCTCGCTAAACTTTAGCGTTTGTCTCTGTACCATTCCCATTATAGGCCCAAATAATGTCATCTATACAAATGCAATAGCCAAATATCTATTGTTAAGGCTCGCTTACTATTATTTCCGTAGTCATCTCTTCTTCCCATTCAACTTGCTTTGTTTTGAAATTAAAACCGAAATGGTCATATAACATATTTATCTGTTCCTGATGCGTCATATACATTTATCATATAGTGAATCATATTTTAAAAACCATGTGTTGCATGTGTCGATAATATTGTTTTTGACTCGAAAGAAGAAAGGAACATTGGGAAACTTAAACCTTTGATAAGAAAGCAGGTGCGTGTAACAATCTATTTTTATTCGGTCAATCTTTTCATAAATATTCTATGTCTTCAGAAGCAGAACAAAACCATAGAAATGTCGATGAAAAGGTCGATAGCATCTTCAACCCTACAGACTACAAGCGGTTCGAATGGGCATTTCTAAAATACATATGTGAGGTCGATAGACCTGTTACGGATTATGAGCTGTTTCTAACAAGTAACCTAGGAGGATACATGGGTGATGAAAACCAGATGAAAGAATATGTGTTGAAGAACAAAGAAAATGTCTACAACGTTGCTATAAACAGGGTTATGCAATACTTGATAGATAGAAACTTTGTTGTCAGCAGAATTGAAAAGATTGGAGAATCAGAAATGATTTCATACGTGGCAACACCTTATTTGCAAGAGAAATGTAAGGTATTCAAAAAGTACATGATGGGCGATATCGACACAGACTTGGATCTACCGGTGGATATTGTGACGAATGTTCAGATATCTAAGAAAGAAGGTGTCAACGATCAATAGCATCCTGAATTCTTCCTTGAACCCACTCCAAGGCTTGTATTCTAATCATTGACATATCGGCATCAAAATGATTATCTGACTTTTGTATAACAGTTCTAATCTTATTTTTTTAAGACGTACAAAAACCTATCAGCAAAATTAACTACGTCTTTAACTTCAGAAGAATCATATTTGATATAGGGAACTTCAGTATTAAGATTATTATTCATTTTAGTTTAGTTTATTCTTTTTTATGCTATTCACTAAATGCTCTATTTGTAGTTGAACCCACTCTAACGCCTCTATTTCAATTAATAAGCTCTGATTGAATATAGGATTATGATATTCATGCATTTCCCCTCTAGATTGATTTATTTTATCATTTATCGAGTCTTCGAGAATTTTAGCAAAGTCAAGAGTAGTATTCATTTAAGATTATCATGGCATTGTAAATATAATATATAATGAAACACTCGACCGACAGGGCGGGGAGTGAGTAAGTGATGGCATCATTATTATTCTTACTGCTGATAATTATTATTTATGCAACTAAGACACCATTGTTGATCTACTGGCAGAGGTTCTGTTCTCGGCTCTGTGCCTCTACTACTCATGCCACTATCTACAATATCCTGTTCAGATAGAACTCGTACGAGGTATTTTGTATCTTTTCCACATTTGTCACATAACATATTTTCTCACAATTCATTAGTCGATAATGCATAAGTGAGTATTGTCAGTAGTCATTATTTCAATTAATATTGCGTTATTGATTATTAAACAGAATAAGCGTGTGTTCCTGAAAGTGATGTTTATAGAATCAAACATTATATGTTTTTTCGTATTTAAGTCTCCTGAATAATTCTATAGGCATATGTAGTAGAGTAGGGATATCTGCCAAACACACCCCATAATTCTTTGACTTTTCCATCTTTCTTCTGCAAGAAAAAACTGTCATATTTTCGTGCATCTTTAAAACTTTGTTTAATAAACTCAACTAAACAAGCATTGTTGATAAACTGTAAATATGGAGGAAGATCACCTACTTTCTTTATTATATCACCTACATCAAAGACTTGCTTTGGTTTTTCATTCATTTTTGTTACTCTTATCCCGAGAATAGTTAATCAATGGTGTAAACAATAAATCTCAAAGTTGTCAAATCTTTATTTCATATTAAATTGTTGGGATACCACCTGTTTCACCTAATAATAAATTGCGTAGATCACCATTCAGCTGCTTCTCCTAAACACATCTATTTATTATCGTATACCGACCAATCAGCTGTTACGGTGGTATGCCAACATATTAAACCATAAGGGGTATATCTGAATGCTCAGTTGGTTTGTTTCCGGCTTTTTGCAGATTATTCTCGAACTGCAAAAATATGTGCAAAACTGTACTAATATGACTTTTGAGATATTTTCACTCGCTTGGTATACTCCCTTAATGTGTTTTTGTTTGTTTATTTACATGCCTTTTCTTCATACTATCACCTCGATATTCAATTCAAATCAAATACAATAGAGATAATTAGGAATGATATTTCTTGCGCATTATCATCTTCGCAGGTATTATTACTATAGCCATACTAGAGGATATAATGATAGACTGATGTTTGTATGGCTCACGGTGAAGGTAATTTCAGCAATTGGACAGAGCCTATTGAAATCCCATCATTGGAGACAACTGACGCAGCTGACAGACAGCAAGAAGAAGCTTTCAACAGTCTATAATTTCAAAGAAAAATAAATTTGTCAGGTGTCAATGCTGCCATAAAGCTATAAAGATAGTTGGTAAAATGGCTAGGCCTCAAAATGATAGGATTGAACAGATAAAGAAAGGAGTAAATGAACTTAAACAAGAACTAGAAGAACTGCTAAAGGACGAAGCCAAGAGAGACAGGCTAAGGAGCTTACCTTTGTATAGTTCCAAATCGACTAACTATTTATTCTACTATTCTCCATGCTGGGATAAGGCCTATTTGTTGGACCAAGAACGAAGGAAGAAGGAAAGAACAAACTAAGATTCCTGAATTACCAGGTACAAAAAATGAATTCGTAGTAGCAGTTTGATAAAAAGTGACTGCTCCTACTGTTATAGGATATCTATTTGTTGTTTTAGCTTTCTCCAGGTCCCTGTCTGCATGCATTAGCTCCGTTTAATACAGCAATACAGTTATCTGCGTTTTGTATACCTAAACTACCGTCTCCACTTATCTTTTGTTTCTGCTTGTTTATCTGTATTGTAACTGTTTTGCTGCTATCTCCGTATTTGTCCTTTTTGTCGTATTTGTCCCTTTTCTCGTAGCCCCCTGCAAATGCTGGAGTTGTTACTGCACCTATTACTAGAGCTGCTGCTGCTAAGACAGCAACTAATGCTAGAGTTGTGTGGTTCATCATATATCTCAAACATTACTCTATGACATACCTATATTTGTATTAAGGTGATTGTTGCTAGAATTTGATGCTGAACTTTGTAGGCTTAGAATCGCAAGAAGCAATCATCAGTAAATTTTTTGGTGCTGAAGTCAAACATGAAACCATACATAACATAATTGTTGAGCTTTTGTCTCATAGCAAACAGACTTATCACTCAAGTCTATCCGTACCACCATCAAACAAGATTGTGAACAAGATTATAATGAGTTTCTCCCTTTTTTGCAGGACGTTATTCTCTAAAACAATGTTCTACTCTGTTCTTCTGGACGCCAATTTCGATTATCGTTACTATTTTTAGGAGCTTACCTTTGTACTAGACACGCTAAACATAAAGCTAAGCAGTGCGCTAATAATACCTATGCAAACTATGTTCAGACATATTCTGGAAATACACGAAAAATTGCAGTCTAATCGTAGGAACAACGAAATACGCAATATTGACAGGAGTATCAACAGCAACAATAATCATTCACGCCCGGTCTAGAAGTATATATTTAGACGTTTACTCGATGACAACTAATATGGAATCGTGGGCAACCGAACTAACTCATGGTATTGATGAAATAGAACACAAGTTAAAGGAAGCGGAAAAATATTCTAAGAACAACGAGCAAGTAAACCAAACATACAATGAGGCCATGGCCGCAGTTATAAATGCTAGGACAGCTATCAGTCGTTTTGTAGGAACATTCGATCGTGACATGACGACGTAAGCCTTACTAACTAATGGTATGGAATAGTAGAATTACACTCAAAACAAGAGGCAGCTAATTGTTGTACCTATAATCAATGAAAGCTTCATGCATTTTTTTGATAATCTATATTTAACATATCTCTCGTACCGCCTACATCCATAGCATGGGGGATCACGGTTTGACGGTACGAGAATAGATCAGGTTTTCCTATGAGAGTAGATGTAACCGTGATTAATTGATTTATTAATATTAGATAACCATGTTAAGCCAGATTTTTAAATTAATTATTAATGCATAATTAGCACACCGTGATCCCCTGTTTAAATCATCGTATAGAATCTATTTGCTTGTATTCACACTCTCTATGGTGGCTGCCTAATTAGAAAATAATGCTTAGTAGACAAGGGATGTCAACTATTCATCATCGTATACCTGCCAATCTGTTGTTACATTATTTAGAATTAAATCCTGTATTGTGCCTTGAACCCATTCCAAAGCCTCTATTTGAGTCAATAAAACTCAAAGAAATTAATAAATTGAATTGGATTTGATTGAAAAGCCTTGACTATCATTCCAAATGATATTCTTCGCGATTGGGCGTTAGCAGCTCAAGACGGCATCAAGGATGTTGTTGAAAAGAGCTTTCGTTCTGAATTACATAGCTGGCCTGTCCTTAAAGCTTATGAAGCTAAAGGCTATATTTGGAAAGGAAAGTATCTGATTATTATTTTAGTAGACAAATTTGAACAGTTTCCAAGAATTGAATTGATTGAAAATTTAGGGTTTGATATTGCATTAGAAGAACCAAATTTAGAATCCAAAAATGGTCAATTTACAGTAGGAGAATATGTTGTCGGGAATTTTGGTTGGAGGGAATATTGGATTTCAAATGGCAATGATATCTTGAAAATTAATTCAAAAATTGCACCAATACAATCATTTTTAGGTGTATTAGGTATAACAGGCCTTACTGCGTATGTAGGACTTTTCAAAATAGGGCAATTAAATGAAGGCAAAGATACAGTTTTTGTTTCAGCCGCATCCGGAGCCGTAGGGTCTGTTGCAGCCCAGATAGCAAGGATAAAAGGCTGTCATGTAATAGGAAGTGCAGGTTCTGAAGAAAAGGCAGAGTGGTTATTAGATGAGGCCAAGTTAGATTATGCTTTTAACTATAAAAACATGGGCGAAAATAATAATATTTCTTCTGAACTAAAAAAGTACTGTCCAGAAGGAATTGATCTTTATTTTGATAACGTTGGTGGTAAACATCTTGAAGCAGCAATAGATAATATGAAACCTTTTAGAAGAATTGTGCTTTGTGGTATGATATCTCAATATAATGCTGTTACGCCTTATGCTTTACCAAACTTATTTCTGGCCATAACAAATGGACTTAGATTGCATGAATTTATCGTAAGAGATCACTATGATATGCTAATGAATTTCATTCTTCTATGACCAAATGGATTAAAGAAGGAAAAATTAAGTGGAAGGAAACTATCGTTGAAGGACTAGAAAATGCACCTAATGCATTTATTGGCTTATTTAATGGAGAAAACATTGGCAAGACGCTGGTAAAAATTGGAACTGATGCAGCCGTGGCGATCTGAATTAGATCATAACTCGTATCTGCTGATGATATGTCCAATGAGTTAAGAGTTATAATGGGTTTGAATACTGCTGCTCTTCATACATCGAAAGGTTCTGAGGGAATATAATAATAAAACGTGAATGGAATTTGACATATGGCCATGAAGCTACATTCTTTCGATCCAAACACCAGCTATCGTTTTAGAACCTTGGATGAACTAAATGTCCTGTCTAGCACAATAAACAAATCCAAATCCAAATTGAGCACATCGCTTCAATATTACTTACAAAAGTATAGGCAAATATTAGATATACCAAGATTGTGTAGGGCTTTGGCAGTCCCAGGAGAGCTGGCTGCGAATTTTATAAAGGCTGGTAAACCCGAGCAGCAGTATGCATCAGAGGATGAGTCAGATAACGTACAACGTCCTACAATAATAAACCAGATAGTTCAGACTCTTCAAAGATATCTTTATTTGAAGAATAATGACGGAATAATTGTATCAAATCTAAGTCCTAATCAAAAAGAAGCAATCTACACAGACATAAACGAATTAGCTGTGTATTCAAAGATGTATTATGATATAGAGACTGTAAAATTGGATCCTCTGATAGCAGATGAATATCCTCATGGTAATCCATTTGACCACATTATTGATATAATGAGTCAAGGAGCAATAATTATCAGATTCAAGTATGTTTTAAGAGATAACTCTCTTCTTCCTTCTAAAGAAAAAGTGGTAAGCTATCATCTTATGGATTTTGAAAATAGAAAAGTACTTGGAGTACATATAGAAGGAGAAAAGAAATTTAGTATGTACAAGCAATGGGGAGAAGGTGATGAAAGACTTTTGCCAATTTATCCAGAATACGCCAATACTATAATAAGGTGGGGAAAGGAGGAAGTAGAAGAAGCTAAAATAAATAAATACAAAAGGCACAATTCAAGGGAGTTTCTTTACTAAGAAGTAAAGTTATATTATTTATTATCAAGTATGAAGATATCCATTAGTTGTAAATAACAGTTTATTTGGTTTCTTTTGCTGTATATTACTCCTACTATGGTATTGCAAGCTCGAATTAATTAAGCTTGTTTTATAAGGTGCTCGAAAAGTGGACAAAAGCCACTTTCATTCTTTCATTAAGTAGTATTTTCTTCTTTCAAAGAATTCTGATCGGAATTATTCATTTCAGCCTTGATCTCTGCATCTAAATCAACTACTCCAGCCCTAAACACTAAGTCAGATTTGTCAATTTGTTCTTTAGACATTCCTAGTGCAATTGTTGTACGTCTTCTTATTTCATCTATTGCTTGTTCTATATCAAAAATTCTGGATTGAGCCTTTTTACTTTCTTCAACCTGCTCCTTCAGAGATTCAAACTCAGACTTTTTGATTTTGAGCATCTCATTTTCTCGTTTCAATCTCTCTGCATTGTCAATTGTCAGATAGGGAATTGCATCTAAATATCCAGGTGATTTGTCATGTCCTTCTAAGACCTCTTGGAAGATACCATTGCCATCAGGTTGTGGTAAAAAGTAAGAATCTTCAACACCTAATGAATGACCTGTACAGAACTTGACATATTTTCCATTCATACCGCTATGAGTGCACCACGTATCAAAGAACTTGCGAAATCCATGAGACATGGCAGTCTCACGTCTGGTGTTTAGTCTTCTCTTATCTTTTATTTCTGGCGCTGTTGCTAAGGGCGTTCTTAAACCCGAAGAATACAATATTTCACCTATTGCCTTCTTTACACTAGCTTTTGTAAGCGCTTTTACCTCCTTAGCGGCCTGCCATACATCATGCTTATCGAATTCTCTTCTAAATAATGGTGATTTTGGTGTTATATTTTCACCGCACGACCTGCGATAATCCAGGTAACTATCTATCGCTTTTTTACATTCGGGAGTGCAAAATGTATGATATCGCTGACTTTTTGAATAAGCATTACCCTTATCTGATATACGTTAAATCTTGGAATTTCAATTAAATACCTATCTTTAATGTTGGTAATGCACCAATTCTCATACCAGAAGAACACATCAAGAGGATCATTACTTTAGTGCGAATATCTGCAAATTCTAGTAATTTGGCAATTTGTTCATGTGTATAGGGTTTATCACCATTGCCAGAGTCGTTGTTGTTTAGATCATGTTCTTTTTCAGTTTCCGAAAATACGACATCGTCATTTGACAAAAATTTTGATATCTTCTAGTCTAATTGATATATCGTTTACATCATAAAAGTGATTCAATGCATGAAGGTATCCTTTTTGAGAAGCAAGAGAATAGTTCCTTTCTTTTAAGAAAATAATAAAGTCTGTTATCTCATCTTCAATCTGTTTAACGTCTTT
>JBKPMB010000111.1:0-3479 GCA_046731995.1 Thermoproteota archaeon
TCATTACTAATCAAAAGATTTTTTGCTATTTGACCTCCTTTCATTTCATCTATTGTTGCATAAAGTTCTTTAGAAGAAATGGCAAAGTTCATGGGTGGCATATTTTTGATATGCTTGATCTTCATTCCTAAATCGAGGTAAGTTTTAATGATCCACACATTGTCTTTGTTTATTGTTCCAACCCATCTTGTATTATTGCCCCTTCTAGCACTGTCCAATAGTCTTCCTTGCGTTTTTTCAAAGCCTTTATTGTAAGTCAGCATTAGCAATCCATCAAAAGTTGAGCATATTGACCAGCTGTCCTCTTCTGATGTGTCAATTATCTTTTTTAACTCTTCTGATACCTCATTTGGATTTTCTAAAAATCTTGTTTGATAATGTTCCTGTCCTGTTACACCTTCTTTTATCTCTTTTATCCTTTGTTGTGCGGGTATTGCCTTTTTCCATAGAGTATCGAACATATACTGATGTTGATCTACAGTTTCCTTTTGATTACTATAGATAGCCTCTGATGCTATTTTCCCTTTTTCAAATAAAATTATAGGGGCGAGGTATTCTGATTCACTTAACATAAAATTTCCTTTTATTCCATCTAAGTGTCGCAGTTCATCAACAAGAGAAATCAACTCTTTACAAAAAGAAATATTCTCTTTGGTAATTTCTGTTAAATATCTAAGTCGTACACCTCTGCTTTTAGCATCAATAAACGCTTTGTTTATTGCTTGAATTTCTATGGCTAATTGTGGTCGTGTAAAATTCATGCACGTATCGATTCTGTTGTTTGTTTTATAAAATAATTCTAATTCGCCATTAATTACATTATCAACACCGTGTAATACTTCTGAGCTTTTTACTCTATTTTCCGTACTGTTTCAATGATCATTTCTTAACGTCCGTATTTAATTATTATTTTTCAATCTTTTGTTTGTCAATTTCAATTGATAAAGAAGCTTTGCAATCAACCAAACAATCAATCGTGAGACTTAATGATATCTTTCTAAGACAAACGAATAATATGATTGAAGCAGCAAAGTCCGTTTGTTCTGATATCTTCTTGCTTGCTTTCTTCAATATTCCATATCCAAAATGGTTTATTCTGTAGTCTTTCAGACAGCCTGGATTGTTGCTCTGTTAGTTCCAAAGTAATTCTTTTCTTGAGATCTCTGAACGTCACACTCTATTTCCAATAATAAAGTACCATAGCTTTAGATTTTGCTCTCTTATGAAGGCGAAATAAACTACAAAACAATCAGTGTTGGTCCTCAAATCTTGCATTAAGACAAGAAAAATAAGATTTATCATTTTTTCAATGATCACGGCCATGTGGAAAAATCTGCCGTGTCAATTTGGCGGAAGCAATTTCTTTTTCCTATGGCTTCTACGAACGTCTACATAGACCGTATTTGGTGCAATAGCCATAGAGGTAGAGAATAGAAGGGCAGTAGTAGAGCAAGCATATACATGCAGTAGATGCAAAAAGTATAAGAGATCACGTGAATCTGGTGTTCAGGAGTATGCGACAGAATAAGTTCAATAGGTCACCATCATCCTGGCTGATAAGAACTTCCTTTTCTTTTTACATCTAATTATAATATAGTATAAAATCAGTTTGTTAATTGGCTTACAACATTCATAATGTAGCACAGAAATATTCGCTTATACCTAACAGAAGGTGTCTTCTATTCTATATAAGGCTGCATTGATGTACGCGTTTGTAATCAGAGATGGTATTTTTAGCCGATGTTGTTTCGCAAGTATTGAATTTATACGATACAAAATCTCTATCCTATTGTCAAGATTATGTTCATTGTTGCAGTCCTCGATGAGTTGTGGGATTATTTGTTGTTGTTGTGGATATGTCGCTTTCATTGTCTTCTTTTCTCTAATAACACTCTGTAATTATAAGTATATTAACCATCTAAAAGGTCGTCATCCGTTATTTGTGAGTATATAAACAACGATTGATTACTAATAGTAGTTGTTTAGCGATATGAGAGAAAAAATGAAAGAGCTTTAGAATATGTAGAGTCTTGGAAGCAAATTTATTACATGACATTTGCATATAAGAATTAGACCCTTTGATACAACTTTAAAATGCTTTCACAAATACTCTAAAGCTTAATGTAGACACTAATATCTAGCTGTATAAACAAGTCAGCTATATAGGAAATTTTAACGTAGAGTTCCGGATTTTTATTATAGGAATGTATAGTGACTGAGTATCACTACCGATGTTGTCTACAAAATTGAATTCGCCACTCAGTCGCTTTAACTCGATAAATTTCTTGTTTGGTTTTTCATTCTGTATGATGTAATTGATTATAATGCCTCCACTAGCTCCAGTCAGAATGAATAGAATTTCTTGATTGCTGTAGTTGATATAGTAAAGCATTGGAGTTAAACCCAAAGCAGATTGAGCAGAGTATACGATCACTTTGAGCAGGTCTTCTAAGGTTTCATATTGCAGGAAGATCGTAAACCTCTCTTTGATTTCTGACATATGAAATCATCATGATATGTCTATATATGTCAATATAGTCTTTGTTACTAGCCTCTTTTATGGAATTGATTCCTTTTACATATGAAGACAATATGTCAAATTGCCTTATTACCATAAAGTTGAGATGTTTTACAACCCAGAGTAGCATTAGTAGCAGCAACATCAGGCTCTCCTAGAGAATACATTTGAAAGAGAAATGCTATTACATAGCTTTAAGTATGTATTAGCATAACCTGTTGTTGAGTAGTGAATTGTATATCGTTTTAACGGTGGGAAAGTTAGATACCCACGGAAAACAACAATAATGTTGAAGAAAACTACTGCCACTATTACAACAATAACAATGATAACGATAACCGAGCTTATAATATCAAGGATAATGAACAGTCTGGAACGCAGCCAACCAATCATTAAAAGCAAACTAATGGGAAATATCCTAATTTTAGGATCAAGGTTTGTTACAGCTTAACGAGTCAACATCGATAGAAAATGATTCGGAATAAAGACCCTAAGACACTTTATTAACCATGCCTCTGTGAGAAGGCGAATTGTTCTATAACTTGGTTATGCCACAAGTGTTGCTGTAGCAAACCTATTTGCTACTTGTTCAACCTTAATCTTAACATTCTGTTTAACTTGTCCATTCTTAACAAATACCATGTCTATTCTATACTATGTTGCTAACATAGAAAGATGTAATAATAAAATCGACCTCCTTGTCTATATGAATGAAAAAGGGCATTGTAAAATATCTATGCTCCTCAATTAATGGGAATGACTTGTAAGAGTCCGCCTAGAAGCAAAACCCTCAACCCGTATAAACTTTGTAATCTTAGAAATTATTGATATTATACATATGGTAGATCTAATTTATGGTCGTGGTGTGACGGATCTTGTCCGTGAAGTACCCTTTTTTGCAAGTATATTTAAAAAATACATTGGCATTAAACTCTTCCATTTAAAACCTGCAATATATGGC
>JBKPMB010000112.1:0-3319 GCA_046731995.1 Thermoproteota archaeon
GAAACTCTATTGCAGTTGTGAGTCCATGTCTTCCATTAGCAATACACAATGTTACTCTATTTTCAAATTGTGAGAATATTTTTCTCAAGATAGCTGAACCAGTTTGATCCGCAATTGTAAATAAAGTAACATTTAGTCCAAGTTTTGCAAGGCAGTATGCAATATTTATGGCGTTTCCGCCCTTAATGTCGGCCATGGAAGTTATGCCCTTAACAATACTACTAGCTTCAAAACTTGTTTTCTCAAACAAAGGATTGAGTAATTCATCTATTGATTTTAGTCTAATGATTCGATCTATGGAGAAATCATGCATTACAACAATAGAGGAATTAGAAGGAATCTGCACAGATTTTTCCAACATCTCAGAACAAAAATTATGAAGCCTTAAAATAGATATAGTTTCGCTTTATTAAATGGAGATATCATTGCTGCCAAACTAATAGAGTTGAATGCATAAAGCTGACCTTAGTCTATAAAATGTTAGGAATCAAAAGTTGAAAGCCTTGACATAAATACTCGTCTCTCTATAGTAGCATGCTTAATCTAGACTGCCAAACCCAGAGCGCATGTGATAGCAATAAACTATTCAAACGTTTTATAGTGAAAATGTACTATATTTCTACTATTAGATCAGTACATGTTAAAGTGAAATAAGAAGTTAACCGTAGATGATAGTTGTATATGATTAGGCAAACATATCATTAACTGTTAAGGACTCAAGTTATGCTATGCATATATTATGAAATCTAAACTCGAACAAGTATGGCTATACAGAAACTTAAAAAACACAAGTGTTTTTCTCTTCTGTATCACTAATTATGCTTTAACATTTTTAATGTTAAGAACATAAATAACATAAAAAATGACTGAAGGTCCCTGGCTCTAACTTACGAGAAATGAACATAACAGAATAGATTCCAACATATAACTCAATTAAATATACACAATAAATATCAAGGACATAGCTTTATTTTTCATATTGCATTTCTGGATAGGTTCGTTTTGTGGCATTCTTGATGATACTAACGGCAAACCTGCATTCCCAAGAGGAGTTGTTGCAGTATCCGACGTTATAACATTAATCGAAGATCTAGGAAATCAAATACCAGATAAATCATGGATGCTTTATCTATTGGAATTATTCAATATACAGAATATACCCGCAGAGCTCAATCTAATATGTTCGTTTAATAATGATGGAAAATTTGATGCTATATTTAATGGTGTAAACCAGTACCAATTCAAGCGAATATCTACCATTGTTGGCCATTCGTATACTCGCCAAATTATTATGAATTCACAAAAAGAATGCATTAGTTATCTACTAGAAGATCAAAATACAAGGCAAACAGAAAGGTTTGATCTACCATTGAACATAGGACAAGAATTTGCATTGGAAGGACAAAATCACTTTACTGGAATTGAGTGGTGGAATAAGACAGGCAATTTTCCATATCCAATAAGATACCACGTAGAAATATCCCAGCTTATGTATGGCTTATCAGATAATCCTTCAGACTCTGAATCTATGATTTACAGCCCATATAATGCTCTGATACCAAATAGCGAAGGATCAAATATACAATATCCTATTTCATTTCATAATCTAAGGATTGAATCTGGTTGCATATGTTATGACGCTAAGTCTGGTAATTGTAAAAGCGGTATGAAATATCATCACTCTTTTCCAAGAAGAACATAATAACAATTATGCTTATACAGAATATCATGCTAGATTGGGGCATATATTTGAATTGCCTCCTGTATCCTGTAGCCAGAACTTCTTTTGGTATCGGAAATTATTATTAATGGAATAAAGATATAGATAAGTTAGTAATGCATGCATATCTACATGCCAGCTTAACGCTTTCTCTTATTATTGGACTATCCATAGTAATTACTACTACAACCGTCAACTCAATTACATCAGCTAAGGCTCAATTCCATGGCTTTTCTATACCTGCTGCAGTAACAGCAACAGCAATCACAGGCCCATCTTCTTCACCTTCATCCGGGAAACAATTTTCTGCAAGGTTAACAGGCGATAATGAAGTGCCTCCAGTTAACAAAGATGCTACAGGAAGAATTAGGATAACTGTAAATTCCCAACAAGACGCATTAGACTATCAGCTATCTCTTTCGAGTTTAAAAGGTGTAGTCACCGGAGCTCATATTCATAAAGGTAGCGGTGGGACAAATGGACCTGTAGTTGCGAATCTGAATATTGCAGGTGCTTCAGCAGCAGCATCTGCTTCAGCGGGCGGAAGTGCTATGACCTCTACTTCTACCGGTGGTACTATTACGTCTGCTGATCTCAAGGGCCCATTGTCAGGGAAGCAGATATCTGATCTGATCCGACTTATAGAAGATGGTAAGGCCTATGTCAATGTTCATACAGACCAAAATCCGGATGGGGAAATCCGTGGACAATTAGCACCTTCAGCCAACCAAGAGGTGGATAATAGTTCCACTTCGACAGGTGCTTCAGCCACAGCATCGACATCACCTTCTGCGTCGGCATCAGCCACAGCTCCATAGTGGATCGATACACTTGAAATTTTGTTTGGTCAAAATGTGGAAAAGTAATATAAAAGGGACAGAATTGAGAGTGAGTACTAAAACATTCCATAAATGCCATGATCCATCTTGTAAACCCAAGATTTTTGTTTAGTATTGAATGGTAAAAGATGCCTTGGCTATATTATTCAGTTTCGTGTAGTATAGTTTTGTCTTTGTTTGGCCAGCAAAATAGAATAGGTGCAATTTGACAAGACCTAAGACTACTGTGAAAATCGATATTCTTGTATTGTATAGTTTAATTTAAGGTAGTTTTTGATATTAATTTACTATTTTTACTATTATTATCTTATTCATGTATTACTAGTACAGGTTTGCTTGTACTATCTAGTAGTAATAAAATAAATGACTTGTAAAGGTATGTGTATACGCCATAAAGCTTTGGGTCGTTATACTGATGGACATAAACGTTGTAAAAGTTGCGATGTGTTCATAAAATGGGAAGGATTTATGCTGTCCCTGCTGTGGGTACAAATTAAGAAGCGGACCAAGACATTTTAGGTTGAAGGCAAAGTTAAGAGAACAAAGAACCATAGAGTAATTTCATTAAGAATGTTAAAAATTTCTTAAATATTTAATCTCATTAGGTATATTATGTATTAATGCCTCCACTTGGTTTTGGTAGGAAGCAGGAGTTTCAGACATTTACTACACATATAACAAATAAAGAAGATTTGAAAGAAATTAAGAAAATACGTGATATGTTAAATCCAAATGAAGAGGTATTTGTTGTTACTAAACA
>JBKPMB010000113.1:0-3507 GCA_046731995.1 Thermoproteota archaeon
CGTTTGCAAGTTCTCAATACTGCAAACACGAAATTTTTTCCCATAGAAAAAAGAAGATCTTCGGTGTACAATTTCATCCTGAAAAAAGTGGTGAGGATGGCATTAGATTGTTATCAAACTTCCTAAAACTCTAATGATACAAATCCAGAGTTAAGAGAATAAGAATGATTTTTATTTCCATTGGGCTATACACATCTTCTTGCACTCTGAATCAGAACATTCCATTTCTTTGCCATTACTTAGTGAGAAGGATGAAAGCATTACACTGCCGTTAGTAATTAATGTGGTTACACGATACTGGGGTGAAGAGATCCCATTATATGATGAAGGTGCAGCAAAGGATTATCCTGGACTTAAGGGGCCTATAATGATAGAGGGAATAGACCTCGCTGAAAAACATGGCTTTGCTTCATATATATACGAGGGTTCTATAAGAGATCTCAAAAAAAGAGTAGACCAAGGCATTCCACCAATAGTTATAACTCCTGGTATTCACGAAACTATACAACATGCAACTATTGTTTGCGGTTATAACCCAGAGGAACACAGAGTACTGACTTATGTTCCACAACCTGACACTGTAGGTGCAATTCCTGAAGTAAAATTTGAGCAAGATTGGAAACAAGATGGTATGATTACATTAATACTAGTTCCAAAAGATATGGGACATCTCTTCAAAAACGCGGATCTCAAATTTAAAGATTCAAATAGAATTTGTTTTGAAGCGGAAAGATTGCATCATCAAGGTGATACTTATGGCGCCATAGATAAATTGCGTAAAGCAGTTGAAATTGACAGTGAAAATCCTCAAGCGTGGTGTTTACTAGGAGGCATATATAATGAACTTAATTCTAAGGAGGCAGTATTATATTATGAAAAAACCATTGGGATTAATCCAAGTTATTATCTTGCCTATCGTGGTCTTGGAAATTACTATTTAAAAAAGAAGGATTATACTCTTGCTGAATCATATTATACAAAAGCAATTGAGATTAATCCTTATAGGTTTGGACCAATATATAAAAATCGAGCGGTTGCAAGATTGCAACTTAATAATGACCAAGGGGCTAAAGAAGATTTGATAAAGTACCTTGAACAAACACCCAATGCGGTAGACCGAACAAATATAAAAGATGCATTAGAACAGCTTTAGAGATCTAATTAACCTTAAATTATATCTTTTTGGATTTAATTTATATATATATGCTAGTATTTTCATGCTCTTAGAGACAAGTGAATTAAATATGATTCAGATCTTAAAATCTATTATTGGTATTAATATTATAACACAGTGGGCGAAAGACGAAAGGATCTTTTCTGGACAACTATGGTAGTATGAAAACACGAGGCTTAATTAATTCAAATCGGAATACGGATCATTCGAAGAATACTCTAATAGTTTTTCCATCATCTTTCTCACTAAACAAGAGAGATGAACTAACAGCTTTCATAAATAAAAAACTTCAACTATGCAATATTAAGGTCAGTAAAATCGTCAATGAGGAAGCATGTATCGCCTTTGAGGTTACAGACGTTGTGGAAGCTGCAGCAATCACATCTGAAATGTTCGGTATAGACAAAGTTGCTATAGCAAAAGACATCGAAAATCAATTCAATGACGTTGTAAATGAAATCGTTAATACCGGAAAGCAAATAATATTGCCTGGAGAAAAATTTTTTGTTAAAGTTTGTACAAGTAGTACTGCGAAAAAGTTAAGCTATGCTGTAAGAGATATAGAGTTCGCTTCTGTAGGTAATCTTATAGCAGAGCTGTCGCATATGAGAGTTACACCAGCGAAAAATGAACGTGGAGCTGATAAATTAATTTTAGCATATGTAGGCAAGGATTCAGCATATGTGTGTCTTCAAATAGATAAAGGCCTTGGAGGTTTACCATTTGGCTATCAAAATGAGAAACTAATATGCGGTATACATAACATTCTATCTCTTTTGTCTTGTATGTTAGCAGTGAAATGTGGTTTTATACCTGAGCTTTTTATTTTGTATTCAAATGAATACGATCTTAAAGAAAACGCAAAGATGTTTGGTCACATTGCAGACAAGATGGCCGTTAAAAGACATACAATTCGACTAATGCATGTTGATATTCCAGATATACACAATGATAATATAAAATTGATGTTGCAGGAGAGTATATTTACTAGGGTTTCAACTCTTTTACCCGGAAAGCGATTAGTTGTACCATTAAGTGCAGCAATTCATCCTTCATGGTTTGTAGAAGAAATTACAGAGAAAATTGTACATACGGGGAAGATCTCCTGGATGCCACTTATGCTTTTAACTACTGGCATATACCATGAAGCGATAGCTATGGGGTTAAAACATAAAATAATGTTAATTAATGCTTTGATCAATAACATGACTTTTACAAAACTTGAATTTAAAAAATATCAAAATGTGGTTGATACTTTGTCCAATCTTGCAATTAAGAATATGAAAACTATTTCATTAAATATAGGACCGAATTATCTCCACAATATTATCGATTCCGTTTAGTTTTTCAGTTAATTTCATTAATTCGATTGCCTTTTTTTGATATTTGGAATCATCTAGTATTTGGTGGATTGCAACAGCAACTTGACTTGCATTCAACTGTTTTGATTTTAACATAAGACCCAGACCAATTTTGACGATCTTTTCAGAATTGCCTAGTTGTTCACCATGACTTTCTATAGGTATCGTGATAATGGGTTTGCCAAACCTAATAGCCTGCGATATCGCTACATGTCCACCACGCAATACTATCAAATTACTCATCGCAAAGATTTCATCTCGCACAGGACACCATTCATAGTACCATCCTAATCCTGAGAGTTTTTTAGGTTCAGGATTTCCTTTTGGCTTCCCTTCAGATATTATATATTGAATGTTATCACGAAGTTGTTTACAAGCATTTAGTGCAATTCTAATGATTGGCATACGGGTTTCTAACGGTCCACTAACATGAATAAATACGATTGGTTTAGATAGATCTAAACCAAGATGATTCGCTACTTTACTTATCTGTTCTTGTGTGACATGTGATTTTGGTGTGGTAAAACCTACATAGTTTAATTTCTCTGCTACAGAGCTTGTATCCCAGACATTATGAGATGCTATTGTATATGGTGGGGGTAAATCAGGTACTAGAATTCTGTCTGCTAATGTCCACATGATACCAAGGATTTCACCACTTATCTTTTCAAATACCCTAGCTATCCAGAATTCCCGAAGTCGTGGGGAGAGTAAAAGTTTTACTTGATTCAAAATTACTATAGACGGTATTCCTAAAAATTTTGCTGCTATGACCGATGATAGTCTTGAATCTGAAACTATGATATCTGGTCTATATTCTATAATATTATAAGCTTCTCTGTTAATTTGCCTTAGAAAATTAGTAAACCATTTAGGAATATTTGAAATACTGTACTTTATTGAAAATTCACCTTCAATATTCCAAGAGAATTCAACGGGGGGAACTAGTGCACAATCATAGCCCTGCATTGT
>JBKPMB010000114.1:0-5337 GCA_046731995.1 Thermoproteota archaeon
ATCATTAGTAGTAGAAGCAGCAGAAACATTTTTTCCTATCTTTAAATTTTTGTCAAAATTAGTCTTAATTACGCCTGACTCTATAAGTATAACCTTTATTCCAAACTGCTCTAATTCATAAGCCATAGATTCAGATAAATCCTTTAGTGCAAACTTGGAGCTTACATAAGCGGGAGTAAGAGGAAAGCCTATTCTACCAGCTATAGAGCTTATATTTACTATTGTGCCATGTCGTTGCTTTCTCATTATTGGTAACACTGATTGGGTAACTCTGATAACACCAAATACATTAGCTTACCTTTTTGTAACGGAATAAATAATATGGTATCATGCATCTGATTGTATTTTCTGATGTTTATTTTAGCTTGATTCCTTAGATATGATATGTCTCTATTTACAGTAGCCAGTTCCACTTGCAGCATTTGTGCTATCTCTCTCTGGCTATATCCCTGGCTTGCTAGCTCTTGTACCTTGCTTCTACGCCATTCTAAGCTGCTATTCACTGGTGAGCTCAAATTATTCATATTTCCTTCGTGAAAAAGAAGGGTTATTCACATTCACGCATGGTATATTTTGTGAAAGTTAGCTTTATGCATTTCCTCGTTTCATTCATCCAGAAGCCGACTAACTAAAAATCATTTAAATTGTTGCAAATCTATTTTTAGATAGTGGAAAATCAGGGCAGCAATACTAGTTGCGATTCTCGTATTCATGCTTATAAGAATGGTAAAACGATGGAACAATGTAGACAAGAAGCAAGAAAAACCACAGAATTATTATCTAAAGAAGTTTCAAAGACCGGTGAAGTTTCATGGAAAAGAGTATTGGAAGTAACAGATTATGATGAACTAGTGTATAAATTGACGTTAAAGTATCTTCGGCAAAAAGGCTATGATATTGGCAATAACACTATTCCACGTATAAGGGAGATCAATCCTATAAATGGACAATAACCATTACTACGACCCTACACAGAAAATCTCATATATATTAAGATCACAAATAATGAAAAATGAAAAATGGATCTAGAAATGGGACATCATTCTTCAGTTGACTTTAGTAATCCAGATTTTGTTAAATATGCAGAAAGTCATGGAGCCAAAGGATACAAGATCACAAAAGCAGCTGATCTTCTTCCAACTTTGAAATATGCACTTGACGATGACAATAATTCTGTTTCAGTAATTGCATGTCCCGTTGACTACTCTGAGAACATAAAGCTCACAGATAAGCTTGGAGGTTTAACAGATTCTATCTAATGCAATAGAGGCATTAAACATACCCCTGGGAAATTGTCACAATACATGATGTGGAGCCATTTTTTATTGAATATGCCTCGCTAGCTAATGATTATGAAAAATATCTGCTGATAGCATAGGAGATGATTGACTCGTTTCAATTTACTGGTAGCATGACGCAGTAATAGTTCATCCCTCTCCTTATTCCTGCTAATGTAATTGTGATTCGTTCACTAATCAATTCTCTCATCAATGACTGTAACTATTATGGGATTGATGATATGGTTTATGCCACATCTGATAAAGCGCTTTGGATTTAAGCGTAGTTGGATTAGCTTCTTTGGCTATCGCAATATTGCTATTTAGCGGCTTGCCATCTTTGACTGAGAACGGCAAAAACCACATTTTCATCGCCTATGTACTGCCAATATCATTGGTTGCTGCGTTAGGAATGTCCCTAGCCTATATTCCAGTGCTTACGGCTGCAGTATCAAATGCAAGAAAAGAAGAGACAGGCTTAGCCTCAGGACTTGTAAATACTGGCTACCAAATTGGCTCTGCGCTTGGTCTAGCAATTTTGGTAGGTCTTGCTTCTAGTCAAACAGAAACACTTCAGAGTATCGGTGTTGGACATGTAAATGCCTTAAATGGTGGTTTCCATGTGGCGTTTATAGGTGCTGCGCTTGTATCTGCAGCAGCAGTTATACTTTCAGTAATGTTAATCCGTAGATCAGCACCGCCATCACAACTACAGGGAAACGCTTCAACGTCTCCATAATTTTTTACATTTGTAAACTTCACATCTTATATTTCCTTTATGATTACAATAATACAAATGGCAAAAGATCCAGTGTGTAACATGATGGTTGACGAAAAGAAAGCGCAGCATGTATCTGAAGTAAATGGACAAAAAGTCTATTTGTGTTCAGCAAACTGCAAGAGTCAGTTTGACCAGAACCCAAGCAAATACGGATACTGAAAGCAGAAATTCTCTTTAATATCGTCTGTATCAGAAAGACACTCTCATAAATTAGAGGAATTTTTTTCTTCCTCAAATCTCCTTTTTATAGATTCTATTCTTCCGGCATATTTCTTCTTGTAACCAGACATGCATCCTGTACAACAGAAAAACCGCTCGTAATTTGCAAACCTGTAAACATGTGGATTACCCAAAACAGGACCTTTACAGAATTCACAGTTTAGTTTTATTTTCAATCCCCTTTTTATTTTAAATTTGTCGATCTCTTGTAGATTTAGCAGTTTAACGTTCCTATTTACTTCGCCCTGATTTTCTATTACTTTACTATCATCAATGCCGACATTCTGTTGTTGTTTGTCAACTTCCTGTTTTAGAATATTTTCATCTTCTATTATGCTAGTATCAAAAACCGGAGATACTGACTTTATGAATCCAACATTAATGAGCCTGGTAAATCTTGCTTTAACTGTCGGAGTAGTAATTCCAGTCTCTCGTGAGATTTCACGAAATGTCTTACGGCCATCTTTAAGTAATGACCTTAGAATAGAAACATCATAATCATCTAGTTGAAGTGGCATATGTATTCTGGTATAACTTATTTTGTGATATGCATTATTATACTTTTTACAATTGTAAAGGCCTACAGTTATACATGTGTTTTTCTATACAAAGGCTAAGAAAGAAGGAAAAAAGGAGATGGCGAAAGATCCTGTTTGTGGAATGTTTATAGAAGAAAAGCCAGAATCCATCAGGTACACCAAAGATGGAAGAGAATACTACTTTTGCAGTAAGCAATGTTTAGATGAATTTACACAACCTGAAAAAGAATTGCGAAAGCTAAAGGTACATGTTGCTATAAGTATAGCTCTTACAATACCTATAGTAATTTTTAGCCTACCTCATATGTTACCTGCACAATTTGGTGCTTTGTTTCCTATGAGTATGATGCATTATAGTAATTACCTGATGTTGGCGCTAGCTACGCCCTTGCAATTCTGGATAGGATGGAGATTTTACAGAGGGTTGTGGGATGGAATTAAAGCAAAGGCGTCCAATATGGATACCCTTATTGCAATTGGAACAACTGCTGCTTATCTATATAGTGCAACGGTTACGTTAATCCCAGGCTACTTCCCATTTACTTCGGTATACTTTGAAACTGCGGCCATTATTATCACATTAATACTCATTGGAAGACTGCTTGAGACAAGAACTAAAGAGAAGGCCTCCGATGCTGTAAGAAAATTGTTAGATCTTCAACCGAAAATGGCCAAGATTTTGAAACAAACAGAACGTGGAGATACAGAAGTCGAGGTTCCAATAGAACAAATACAAGAAGGAAATATTATGATTATAAGGCCAGGAGAAAGAATACCGACTGATGGAAACGTAATAGATGGGTCATCGTCAGTTGATGAATCAGCTGTAACAGGTGAAAGTATTCCAATAGATAAGACAAAAGGTGATGAAGTAATTGGTGCTACAATTAACAAGAGCGGGTTGTTAAAAGCTAAAGCTACTAAAATAGGCCAAGACACAGTTCTTTCTCAAATTGTTACGTTAGTTGAAGAAGCAAGAACTGGAAAGGCACAAATGCAAAGGTTAGTAGACCAAGTTGCAAAGTACTTTGTTCCTGCTGTATTGACAATAGCAATAGGAGTAGGGCTTGGATGGTACTTCATTGGTGATATAGGGTTTACGTTCTCGCTTTTAGCATTTGTATCTGTGATTATAATTGCATGTCCTTGCGCTCTTGGAATTGCAACACCAGCAGCTTTGATGATGGGCGCTGGAAAGGGGGCTGAAAATGGGATTCTGTTTAAAGGCGGAGAATATTTGGAAATAGCCAAGAAGGTAAAAACAGTAGTATTTGATAAGACTGGAACTTTGACAAGAGGCAAACCATCTGTAACTAATATAATAGTCGTGTCTGGGCTAAGCGAACAGGAAATACTTCGTTTAGCTGGTATCGCAGAATCAGGATCAGAACACCCATTAGGTCAAGCAGTTGTAAAATATGCTAAAGAAAAAGGCGTTGTTGTATTAAATCCTGATTCATTTGAAGCAGTGTCTGGTCATGGTCTTAGGGCCATGTATGGTGATCATACTATTCTTATTGGAAATAGAAAACTAATGGAAGATAATGTTATCTTGGTTAATGAAACTGTACATGAAGATCTAAAACAACTTGAAACTCAAGGAAAGACAGCTACTCTAGTTGCAGTGGATAACAAAATTGCAGGTATAATTGCACTCGCAGATACTATAAAGGATAGTGCTAAGCAAGCAGTTGATTCACTCAAATCAATTGGAATACAAGTAGTAATGCTTACAGGTGATAATGAAAGAACTGCAAAAGCAGTTGCATCCAAACTTGGAATTGATAAAGTCATAGCACAAGTGTTACCACAAGAAAAGGAACAGGTAATGTCCAGATTGAAAAAATCCAGTGGATCAAACAAGAATGGTGGTTCAGTTGCAATGGTAGGAGATGGAATTAACGATGCACCAGCATTAGCAAGAGCTGATCTAGGAATTGCAATTGGTTCTGGTACTGATGTTGCAAAGGAGACGGGCGGTATAATATTGATTAAAGATGATCTTAGGGATGTTGTTACTGCACTTGATTTAGGTAGGAAAACAGTGTCAAAAATAAAACAAAACCTTTTTTGGGCCTTTGGATATAACGCTGGATTGATTCCAATAGCTGGTGGCATATTAGTACCTTTTATGGGTATTGAAATATTTGGATGGCTTCCTATGCTTGCAGGTTTAGCAATGGCAATGAGTTCTGTAACAGTAGTTGGAAATTCCATGCTGCTTGGAAGATATAAACCAAGATTCGCAGCTGCCAAACGAAAGAAAAAAGAAAGACAAATTTATACCGACGAGGATTTCAAGGATTGTTATTCCGTGCAAACAGCCGTCAGATGACAACGAACTCAACAAGATATAATAGAAAATATGGATAAGCTATGGAATGAATTTATTACTAGGCACTTACGGTAGCACTATTTCGAATTTGCCTTCTTGACAAACTTGTTGTCAGATTTTCTAGTATATCTTTCATTTGCTGTTTGGGTTATAAAGAATAACAAATTCAACTAAGATGCTATTTGT
>JBKPMB010000115.1:0-8387 GCA_046731995.1 Thermoproteota archaeon
GAATTATATCATTTAAGGGAATTTTGAATGGAACTACAAATTATATTTTGAGCAGAATGGAAGAAGGATTAATTTTCGAAAATGCCTTAGAGGATGCAAGACAAAAAGGATATGCGGAGGCGGTACCCTCTCTTGATATTGATGGATTTGATCCAGCAGCTAAACTCGTAATAATGGCTAATTGGATAATGGGCATGAAAGTGACTATGAAAGACGTCACTAGAATTGGTATCAAGGAAATTACTACAAACGACATACAGCAAGCCCACAAAAGGGGCAATGCCATAAAGCTGATTGCAATGTGTGATAACAGAAATCTTAATGTAAAACCAATTGAAGTATCGAAAATCGATCCGTTATGTGTCAACGGTACGTTAAATGCGGTAACTTTTTCATCTGAACATTCAGGTGAACAAACAATAATTGGACGTGGAGCTGGCGGTATGGAGACCGCAAGTGCAATCCTTAGAGACATGATAGAAATAAAAGACAACATAGTTGAGAGAAGATAGCGACATGTATCGCAAAATTTTGGAATATACAACTATAGACAATTTAATGCTCACACAATGAAATTTAATTGTAAAGCAAATACATATATTTAAATTCTATACGTTAGCTTATTCATAAATATGCTTATCTTATATCCAGGCACTAGAATCATAACTTTGTGAAAGTTATGATTACTTTTTACTATTAAGTGGTGAGTAATACACAATTTAATATTGACTGTGCAATACTTCAGATTGCAGCGTGGACACATCTAATTTTTTGTATCTGTCAAAAGAATTATTAGCCTGATCAAGTATTTTCTATACAAAATGTATAGTGGTGAATTAGAAGTCCAGGCTAAACGAAAAGCACTGGCTGTTTTACATGATGAAATTAATAGAATTTTAAATTCAGCTAGGGATTTATCAGCACTCACTGCTTCTATCGTTAGATCTGATGATAAAGACATTCATACATGTATAGAACGTATGAGAAATGCCGAAGAAGAGGTAGAAAATTTACGTAGAAAGATTACTCGAGAAGTTGCTGAAATAGGAAGTCTCATGGTTTACAGGGAGGATATTCTTAGAACCGCCTATATCATGGATGATATTGCAGGATACATCAGTGGGATTGCGTTTAGACTTGCGAACATGAAAATTTCTTCCTTAAAGAAGGGAAAATTTGATGACGATCTTAAACAACTAATAGGAATGGTAGTGGATGCAATTTTTAAATTAAATGATATGGCACGTGCATTAAGTATCAATCCTGCAAGTACGATTGAAATTGCCCAAGAAGTTCAAAAGTTAGAGCGCAGAGTGGATTCCAAATATAGATCTGTTATAATAAAGGCACTCAACGAAATATCAACTACAAAGGATCTATTGCTTTTAAAGGATGCAATAGAGGGAATTGAAGGCATGGCAGATAAATGCCAAGAGGCTGCCGATTCATTCACAATTTTAGCATTGAGCATGTAATGAATTCTATTACTGGAAAATTAGTAGAAAACAGGATAGTTATATGGAATTTACAAGAATCCCGCGCCCTATTTGGAAATGGCTACTATGGCAAACCGTTAGGAGTTTCAAAACCAAAAGGTACTCAATTTGATACCCCATTAATTTTAGATTTAATAGAAGGTTGTTATCTCGTCCACATTGGTAAATTAAAAGTATTTAATACCCAAGGAAAAAAGATCTCGTTCAGAGACATTCAAGCTATTTGCAGAAGAGAATATAGTGATTTCGATATAAAGTACCTAGTTTTTCAGAGCCTAAGAGATAATGGATACATAGTATCTCCTGGAATTAAATTTGGCTGTGATTTTGCGGTATATGAACACGGACCAGGAATAGATCATGCTCCATACTTAGTTCAGGTACTCAAGCCTACAGATCACATGACAGCAACAGGAATCGTACTTGCAGGAAGATTAGCCACAACAGTCAGGAAGCAGTTTATACTAGCGATTCCAAAAACTAGAGGCAAGAGAGTTGATTTTATAAGCTTTGATTGGTGGCGAGCATAGTAGTTGTCAAACTTGCCCTCTTTTAGATAGAGCTCTTTTAGCTAGAGTGAAGTAGTATGGTTGGTTGCTCGGAGCTGATCTTTTTTTGTTGTGGCAAATCAAACTTGACAAAGTTTTCTCCAGAGATTGTTAGTCTAGTGGTAAATTTATCGGAACCCTGAGCTAGCCATCCTTTATATCTGATAGAGTTTTTGATGATATCGGTAATACTAGGTTTTTTCTCATTTACTTCTTCATAACAAGACAAAATTTCACCGTATTTAACCTCTGTTTGTTTGTTGATCTTTGTTATATAATAGACAAAGACGACAGTCTTTTCATAATGATTAGATGGGTTCTTCTCGGCATAAAATTCCCTCAAGCCAACCTTATTTTCGTTTGCTTTTAAATCCACAGGAATAGGTGGCAGACTTGTAGATTGCTTCGTTGCATGTTTATTATTATTATTTGCTTTGACTAGTTCTAGTTTAGATATCTCTGGTTTCTTTTCACTGTTTTGCTCTTGTAATGCTGATATATTGTGATCCGTAATACTATGGATAATACCTTGCGTCACAGTCTGTTTTATTGCAGATGTGAAAATCTCCTCAAATTTATCCAGATGTTTGTCAACAAAGTTTTCGCTACCCTCCAATTCAACTGTTCCCTGTTTAACATCGATTTTAAATTTTGCTTCTGTTCTATCCAACACCAATACTCTAGTCTAGGACAACTTTTTAATTAAGTTGTCGGTACAATACCGTAACCATGGTAACAATTGCAATTTGACATATAATAAAAAATTTTTAGCGGCCAAATTCAAGTGGTGTTTAGAGTTTAGGCAATTTCGTCTCTTTTTTTATCAATTGTCATTATTAATATTTTTTATTGTTATTATAGCTACTTTCAATTTTGTTAAATTCTGTGTAGCAATTTGTGCGTATCCATACATATGTAATATATAATGTATAGAATATTTACAATATATATAGGGATATCTAATTTCTCTGAATTATCTGCACAATATCTATTGTTTCTGTAGTTTATTCTTATACAGCCTCTATTTGTAATAAACTTAGAACTCATAGCAAAATTATTACTAAAATATGGCTTTTGTTCAATCGAAAGAGAATTGACTTCCACTGCTTTGCAGTCAATTCCATTTTTTTTCATCTCTTCTGCTAACCTTTCATTCAGATTAATTCGTATAATAGTTTCTAATTCTTGATCATAATTTGATCCATTCCCTTTATACTTGTCATCAGATGAATTCATAATATTTTTGACCATGTTAGTATTATTCCCTTATTCATTATGAACCAAACAGATACCACTTAATAAATATTATAATCATCATCAATAATTCAATACGAATTCTTACTGATGTATGTATATAGTGATTTGTCAATGTTGCATATATACAATGTTTCAGTGAATAAAAGCAATCATTATCGCTTAATTTGCAGGTTACTTTATAATAAACATCCATAATGAGGATTTTTTTAGGTGTATAGTCTAAGCTCTCCATTATACACAAGAAGACATCAGAGCTGCTGAAGATTGTTGCTTTAATCACATCGTTGGTTTATCAAGTAAAGATACAGTTAACAGAGATTAGCCTTGAATTCAACTAGTGATGACAACAACAGCAGCGATAATGGCCAATTAACTAGGGGTAAACAAACAATATTCTAGACTTTCAATAGAGAATGTTATACCTGATCCTGAAGAACTTTCCCGAGCTGGAAGGGCAAACAAAGGGATTTGATGAGAAGGAAGCCCAGAGGTTCTAATATACTAATAGACGGAGTAGAATTTTGCAGCTAATGCGATAACTTAGAAGTCAACACTGTCATTAAAAAAAGGGATCGCCATCAAAGAAGCTATCTCCACGTTTGTGATTACTATTTGCTTTTGAGGTACTCTTCTTCTTTCCTTTGTTACTTTCATTGCTGTCATGATGTGTATGGTCATTTGATTTAGATGTTGTTTTTGAGGAGGATGACGATGACTTGCTACCATCGTTTTTATGTTCAGATGATTTCTTATCAGAGCTGCTGGTATGGGAGCTGCCACTATCGTTTTTATGGGCAGATGATTTGGTATTGGAGCTCCCCTTATCTTTTGAGGTACTAGTGCCACTATCATGACTCGATTTGGTATCTGTAGTGCTCTTGCCCGATGAACCACTATCAGTACTAGTACCAGTACTACCGCCATTATAGCCAAGATATATTAGTTTACCAGAGCCCAGCAATGGAGAATTTGAAGAGAATGTGTAGTTTTGTCCGGCTGTGCCATTGCTTATTGTTTGTAGTTGCGGCTGTTGTTGTTGTCTTACAGCGTTTAGCTGTGGTGCTACAGGTGATGATGATGGTGGTGGCGATGATGATGATCTGTTGCTGGTATTGCCAACCGGAGCTATTGTTGTCATCTTTGCACCAGTTGTTACTGAAACCGTGTTAGTATTATTTGTAGTTGCGATTTGTTGTTGTTTTGGTGCAGCAGCTGCTGTTGGCTTTGTAGGTGTTGTTTGTTTCGGCGTTGTTGATGATACTGCTGCTGATGATGTAGATGGCGTTACTGCTGATGATGTAGATGATTTTATTGTCTTTGGAATACCACATATAAGCGATTCAGTTGTGTTAACTGCCTTGAGACTTGGATTACTAGGGTTACATATTTTTGCTTTGAGTTCGGGAGATATCATTGTACTACTACCACCAGCTGGTGATGATGGTTGGAAAGATGCAGCTGGTATAGATGGTAAAGATAAGTGTTGTGCATACACGTAGACATTGCTCCAAAGACCAAAAAGTAGTATGCTACCTATAACTGAAAATGCAGTAAAGCAAAGCTTGTGTGGCTCATATGAAAGTATTTAATCGTATTATTATATATCTAGTTTTTAAGTCAATTATGTAGATAGAAATAATAGAAAAGAATCCTACTAGATTATCAGCATTGCTTATTATTGACTCAATAGAGAACGTTATTGTGCTCTACTTGCATTCATCCAGTACGTTACCTAGTACCCTTATGTAACAGCTTAATCTATGAAAGCCAATTTTCTTTTTGTATTTATAATCCATACAATTCATCAATGTTTAAGGAACTGCAGATAGTGCTATAGAAGCATCTGGCGATGGTGGTGGAGATTCTGTTCCTGCTGCTGTCGTATTTGCCGCTGTTGTAGAATTTGATAAATGCGGTTTTAACGTTACTGGGATACCACAAATCTTTGATTTAGTAGTATTAACAGGTTAAGTTTTGACGAGGGATTATTAGGATCACATATTTGCATCTTTTTGTTCTGGCGTTAACGATAGTGATGAAGATGTATAGTTTACTTGGCCTTGGGCTACACCAGAGTTTGCAAATTCTATTAATGCTATCGATACCATAATTGCAGCAAGGATTATACTTATATATAACACCTAACTATGCCATTTTTCTTGGCATGACTTCTTGATTAAGAAATAGAGTCATATAAAAGCAACCTATTTGGACAGCTAAAGCTTTATGTGAATTTTGGAACTTTCACCCACCCTCAATGGACTGGTGTCCTAAAAAACCACCATAGCTTGCACCGCCACTAAAAACTATCATAACAGACATGCTTTAATGACAAAGGTTCCTCGACGTAAGAATAATTAAACAAGAATATTAATGATGTTTGAAACAAAGGCTATTACAGGTAGTAATCATCATTATCATCATCTGTTGTTGACACAAACTGCAAATCAATCATCATCAACTTCATCTTCTAATGCGCCACCTTAGTCTTCATCGACAACAAATACAAATCAACAAGGAGCACATAGATGCAACAATAATTGAATGGCGGAGCCAAAGTCATGGACTCGCTAAGTAACGGCGAAAGCAATCAGTCAGAAATTGCAAGAATATTGCTAGTTGACAAATCTGTTGTATGAAGAGATGTAGCATATCCATCTTACGCAGGTAAGTTTTAAATCAACGGATGAATATTTGCCAGTGGTTAATCAGAATGCAACATCAAAATGTAAAGTCCCCTTTGAAATTTAGCGATAAGATCGTTATAATAACTGGGAGTGGAACGGGCATAGGTCAAGCGATAGCAAAGAAATTTGCGCTCAATGGTGCAACTATAATTATCATGGGCAGAAGAAAGGAACCTTTAGACGAGACATCACATATCCTAGAGGGTGTCATAAGTAATGCAGGATCTTCAGGTAAAGTACGAGCTTTTCCAGGAGTTGATGTATCAGATGAAGCGGGAGTTAATGAGATGTTCAAGACTATTAAACAGGAATTCGGTAAAGTTGATATCATTGTAAATAACGCAGGGGTTTCCGGTCCAGTAAAAACATTTACAAATGCAAATTTTAAGGAGTTCAAAGATTGTGTTGCAATTCATCTCACTGGAACCTTCTGGACTTCAATCCAAGGCCTCCAGGTGTTGGAACCAGGATCAGAGATAATTACGATTACAACATTCTTTAGTGAAGAAAGTCGATATGAACAAAGGCCATATCGGTTTAGAACTCCTTATACTGCTGCTCAAGGAGCAAAAAATAGGCTTGCGGAAGCATTAGCATGGGAATTAGTAGAAAAAGGCATTCGATCTGTGGCTGTAAACCCTGGCCCAGTTCATTCAGATAGAATATACAAAACAGTTTATCCAAAGGCTGCGGCTGAATTTTTAAGAATTGGTGGATATCCGGATCTATCATCGGTTGAAATAGAAAAGGCAGCGGCCAAACTACTTCCTTTGCTAGGCGAATCCGATGATATTATTTCAAATGGAGTAAAAGAAATTGCAACAGAAATAGCCAAATCCAAGAGCACTAGCAGTAGTAAATCTATTACAGAAATCGAAAGGTTATCTAAAATAATTTCTACAATGCTTGCAAAAATCCAAGAAATTGCTGAGAAAATACAGAACAATACTGCCAAGATGATTGTAGATGGAGAATTTCTTGCACAGGATGAAGTTGCAGACATGGTTTTGAATTTATGTGATGTAAAGATTAGCAAACTAATAAACGGCAGAGTTATTCCTAATGATCGTGTATTTTACCCAGTCAAGCCAGTTGTAGGTACGTCTGTAGAGACTAATACAACAATGGATATAAAAGACAAAGTCATTGTTGTTACTATTAGTTCTTCGATGAAAAAAGATATTAATTGCGCTAGGCAAATGGCAACAATATTAAATTCAAAAGGTGTTAAACAGATAATTGTACTTACTGGTAGCAAACCAAATCTCTCGGATTTTGAAGATTTTCACAGCCATTCGATAGACCTTTCAAATGAAGAAAGTGTAAGGAAAATTTTCAATGTAATAATAACGAAGTTTGGCAAAATAGATGCAGTAGTACATTTTACAGGTAGCTATGATTATAATTTACCCCTTTCCTCTCTTACAAGACAGCAATGGGAGTTACTTGTAGATAATTTCATCAATACTCCAGGTTTGATTACGAGGGAGGCTGTAAATGCAATGGCCCCAAAGGGAGCAGCGGAAGAACCTATCAAGTTTAAGGGATCTAAGGGAGTAGTAGTAATAGTAGGACCAGATTCTCCCGTTGGCAAGAAAATCTCAGGTACCATTAGAGCAAGGTCAGAAGTTTTTAGAGGGGCCTTGCGCCCATATGCTGCTACCGTCAACCAAGAACTTGCTGACGTTCTTGGTTCAAACATTCGACTTTATCTCATACTTGCAGGAAACATTGAAGGTTCAAATCCTAATAATGATAAATTGCAAAGCTCAATTCTGCAATTGATATCAGGCTCAGCTTTAAACAGAAATGAGGCAGTATTCTATATAGATGAGGCTCGTAATTGAAAATTTTTCAAAAAAGTCAGGATATAATAAAGAGATACCTCTACATCGGCTTCCTGACTGGATAAGTACTATTGTAAATCAATTATCTCATTTACCCTGTTTATCAATTCCTTATTCTCTATTGGCTTTCGAATAAATTGATTTTCATTGAAAATATCAGCATAAGCTCCATAATACATTTCTCCTGCTGTTAGAAAACATATCTTAACATGACTATCAATCTTTCTTATTTCCCTGTATAACTCAAAACCATGCATTTTAGGCATTTTAATATCTAATATTAACAGATCGTATACTCCTTTTTTGAAGTTGTCTAATGCCATAACAGGATCGTCAAATGCATCAACTTCAAAACCATTCTCTTCTAAAGCTATCTTTAACGCTAATTTAACATCTGGTTCATCATCTACTATCAGAACTGTTTTCATAGTTGCTGATTTCATCTAACCTATCGTCTAAGAGATAATTATACTTTTTAAATTCAAAACATATTATATCAATCATCCTATTTTTGGTTGTTAATTCGAGATATGGCCATATAAAATATATAAA
>JBKPMB010000116.1:0-3824 GCA_046731995.1 Thermoproteota archaeon
GGTTGTTGTTGTTGTCCTTGTTGCTGTTGCTGCTGTGATGGCAGTTGGTTTTGGCTACCTTCACCTACAGAAGCAGCAAATGCTGAGTTAATAATATGATTGTTGCTGTCACCACCGTAATAATTACTACAAAATAATATAGTGACTATACAACACGTAATAATACTGGCCAGAAAGGTTGTTATTTTTGTTCTTGCTTGTCTTACCAATACAAACCCATCCCTAGTTCTTTGAATACACACTTTTAATTGACATTTACCAGTCCTGTCATTATTGGATGAACTGTGCAGTAGTAATTGTACGTACCTGGTTTATCAAAAGTGTGTTCAAAGGTCTGGTTAGCATTTAACAGGCCTGAATCAAATTGTTTGCCTCTATCAGGACTGGAAAGCAGTCCTGATGTCACCGTATGAACCTCCACATCAATGTTTATCCAACGTACTTTCTCTCCACTTTGAATAATAATAGAATTAGGTATGTAGGGTTCTTTAACCTCGTCTCCTACGATTTTCACCTCTGTTGTGTTCGAAGCGCTAGATGAAGTAGCTGTTGGCTGGCTAGTTTGGTTAGTACTAGAACTAGCTGCTGATGTTATAGTTTGTACGGATGGCTCATTAGCCAGTAGAGTTTCAGCTTTATCCAAGTTTGAATCTATCTTATTTATTAACTGCTGAATATTTTCTATTGGTGATTTGTCCTTTATCACTTGCCTTAATTGCTCTCTCAGCACGATCTCTGTATCATTTCTTAATGCTTTATCATGTTTATCTAGTGGTGTTTCGATGAATTCAAAGTTATCCAAATATGCACTAGAGGCAAGTCCTTGAGCACCTGTAAAGTTTTGGTTTCTATATTCATTTATGGTTTGATTTAATAAAGATCTGATATTGGAGATTATTTCGGAAGGTGTCTTCTTCTGCTGCTCCTGTGCGAAAGCCGTATGTGAAGTAACTGGCTTGGTGAAAATGAGTGTTGTTGATTGCAGCACTGATGCCATAATTAGCAAACCTCCAATAGAGAGAAATGCCATAACAGGTTTAGTAAAATTTGGAATTTTATCCTCATTGCCTTCTTCTTGCTTCATACTTAGAGTTGCCTAACTGCGTAGCGTTATTTATATTAAATGTAGAGTCTCTATAATGAGAATACCACATAGTGCAGCTAATGAAACAAACATGAAAAACAGATATCCCTTGATAATTTCCAATACTCTTAATTTTCTTTATCATATTTGGCATTCGTTTGGTACATATCAAAATTTGTAATATGCCGGAGCAACATCTTCTATATTATAGTTCATAAATACGTTTCCAGCTTAGTAAAATAATAAGTACAGCAGTATACTAAGATAATAACGAAAAGACCAGATGTTTAGACAATATGTAGATTAGTCTTATATGTTATTTCTAAACATAGAATCAATGCTACATTTTAAATATGAAATTATGTGTCATGATTTTCACTATAGTTGAATTACAAAAATCAGAACAGTCGTATGGAATCAGATTGCTATGATAGGACTTCCATCATTCTATCTTCACTGATCTTGTTATCTATTGTTGGCCATGGTCTTTTATACTCTGCGCTAGTATACAATAGTATGCTGGTCAACTGTATCTGACATACATAATAGATATGGCCAGACTCTTTGTAGGGAAAACATCTGATATTCCAGAAGGAAAAATGATCCATATCCAAATACACAAAAAGAAGAAGGATATTCTAATTGCAAATGTTGGAGGACGTTACTATGCTGTAAGCAACATTTGTACTCATGAAGGTGCCAAATTACATGAGGGTAAACTTAACAACAATCAATTGATATGTCCATGGCATGGTGCAAGATGGGATGTCACAAGCGGCAAGATGATTCTATTTCCAGAGAAGTTAAAGTCACTTACCTCATTCAAAGTTATTATAGAAAACGATGATCTATACATAGAGTATTAAGTAATAACATTTTGTATTTTGATGCAAATAATTTATTGCATAATGTATGTACATTTAGTTGTCTCTATATCTCGAATCATACAACATAATCCCAATTTATAGAGATGTACATTAATAGCTGATTTACAGACAATTGTTATTATTAGTCAATTGGTTAGGAATCCTACTCGGCCAAGATATCCGCTCAAGATCTAATGCCGATCAAATAGACTGAGTAGGAAGGTGGAGTTTTTCTATTTCTCTATCTATGACTATACCGGATCTGATATTGTCAATGTTTTTGCTACACAGGCGCACAATTAGTTAGACACATCTAATATTTAATTCAATCTTCAATTCTCATACATAGAACAAGATAAGAGAATCTGAAATTTATCTATCTTTCTATAGAATTGTAATGTCAAAATTGTCAATGGGAACCATTAGTGTTTTATTAGCAATACGACATTCATATGTGCAGTAGTAACAAGGTTGGATGTATTAATAAATACACAAGGTACTGTGATACAAAATTTCATTTAGGTTATAACTAACATGCCATATTCTGAATCAATAAAAAGGTTATAGTAGTGTTATATGATTTGTAAAGGTATATGTATACGTCACAAGGCACACAAACCGTATGGTTCTGGTCGTTATGCTACTGGAAATAAACGCTGTCAAGTATGCGAGATATTTATAAAATGGGATGGAACATTCTGTCCTTGTTGTGGGTGTAGATTAAGACTATTCAAACATAATGCAAAATTAAGAATGAAACAAAAAGAACAGCAGATACAAAAAGCTCAAAATGAAAATAGTAGTAATATCATATTGCATGCTTACAGAGCCTTTAATAACATCTCTGTGAACCAGCTACCTGCAGTTGCATAGCACTAAACATATTTTTTGAAATTGAAGTTATCATTGTTCTTATTTGCGTTTGGTGTTGCTGTGGCAGCATTATTAAGCTACGGTTCAATTTTTCCTGCACATCTAGCTTTTGCTGAGAAACCTGATCAATGCTTTGGCAATAATGCATGCGAGGGCTACCCATGTACTAACTATCCTCATCAACTACGTACTACATGTTGTTGGGTAATGTTCAATGTGAATACATGCCAAGACTGTTATGTAGATCCATTAACAGACGATTTTGGCTATTGTGGACCGCCTTATACCCTTAAGGGATATGAGATCAATGACAATATCACACCAGAGCTACATCTTCAGGCATTACATTATCAACAAACTACTTTCTTGGATGCGTTGTAGTACTTATTTGCTTATTGCAGTTCTTGTTTTGTATTTCTTGAACATCTCATATTCGGCCTGAGTCTTTGCCAATTCTCTTTTTGATTTTTTGATTCCACTTTGGATTCTAGTACGGGTACAGCGATCTGTTACAACTGTTTTGTCATATAGCTTTTGAAACTCCTCAATTACGCTACTATACACGCTTATGTTGTCTATGAATCTCTCTTCTTCAATTGATTATCATCATTCATTAAGCGAAAGTGCCATTCTTGCGCTTCAGTAAGATATCGCTTTTCACGTTGCATACCATTGTCACCTTGCACACTAGAATTTAGAACCAAGGTCTAGAATACTGTTTGTCTACCGCCTGTTGGGGTAGTTAATTGGCCATCATCACCATTTCCGTTGTTATCACTGCTAGTAGTTGAATCCAAGGCTAGCTTTCTGTGTTGTTGTTCTTGCTGCTTGCTTCTTATGTAGTTCAAAGCACTGTCTATGATTGTAGCATTTGACAACAATTCCTGCTTTACCAAATGTGTGTCTTTGAATAGTTCCATTGCTTGCAGCTTTTCTCTGTTATCAGATGAGGTTTCCAGTATGTCAAACGCATGCTTGAATATAGTATCTAATGCGCAAAG
>JBKPMB010000117.1:0-6315 GCA_046731995.1 Thermoproteota archaeon
GGTTATAGACAATATCCTAGATAATGCCTTTAAGTTTACTGATGCTGATGGGAGCGTCACAGTTACACTAGAAAAGCAAGAAGAACAGTCACAACAACGACAGCAAGAGCAAACACAACAATATGCAAAAATCATTGTTGAAGATACTGGAGCTGGAATAGATCCTCAAATACTGCCAAGATTATTCTCAAAGTTTGCTACCAAGTCTTCAATTTGGATGCCAGCAACTATATCTTCAGAAAATCTAGATTTGGGAAAGCAACTCTACTATGTATAAAATTGTCAATTTAGTCAATGTTTCCCTTTTATCGTAAAAACGTAGTTATTTATCAAATATAAGGTATTTATTTACCGTTATACTACCATAATGAGTAGATACCCATGGTTTCTGCAATTAATGCTATTTCTGCGATCTCTAACGAGAAAAGCCTATCGCTCTTTAAAGCTGTTGCACTTTCTGGGAATTATGATAGGAATATGCTGATGACTAAACTAAACCTTTCCCGTAGACAATACTACATATATATGAAAAGACTAGTTGATGTTGGTTTGATAAAAAGAAGTGGTGGTAAATATCGTATTACTTTATTTGGTGAAGTAGTTTTTAATGCGTATGCGAAAATTGAAACTGTAGTTAAAGAATATTGGAAACTCAAGGCATTAGAATTAATGATGTGGTCTGTACATAGCAGAAATTTATCTATACAAGAGCGTCGAATGGTTATTGATAAATTAATAGACAATCCCGAAATCAAAGATACGCTTATTCAAACAGCAGCACAACGGAATTTGTAGCTGACTCTACTACTACACATCGATTTTATAATACTCGACTATACTACCTACTGTGCCTTCCCCAATGTTATTTTGCGAATGGGACTACGGGCATTATAGTTTTTCTGTGTGTTCCCAATGCAAGCTGGCCAATGCCATCAAGGTACAGAATATTTACTTCGAATTTCTATAGCTATCCAACTCAGCTGTAGACTTCATATCGATATTATATCCGTTATTCTCCAACAGGTCGTTCAGATAAAGTATTCTGTCTTCTGATATTCCATAACTACGTAGATTCATTAGAGCGATTATAGCCTGGCTATGACTTGAGCAGAATCTATCAATTGCATATTTCTGAAAGGTTAGCTCAGACAATTCACGTTTCAACTGACCTTTCTTATTATGATCTTTTATAAGATTGATCACATCAATGGCTGCAGCAGAATGAGTAAGACCGTATGTCTCGACTACTTCATTGACTGCAATTTTAAATGATATCAATTCGCTTTTCCCAATATGCATAGCCTCGATTAACTCTGCTAAGGGAACAGTTTCTTTATGCTTATCTAATAAATCTGAGAGTATAGTACAATTGTGTTCAAGACTCTTTCTTGGCGTCAAATCCATATCTTTTAGCATTTAACACAGGGTTCAAGGTATTCAAAGATTAGATAGACATCTTTAAATGTCAAGGACATTCGAGGCGTTTCTGTGTATACGAGATATTTCTAATGCGATTAGTAAATTTGTAGAAAAAACGTATATAAATTCCTATCATAGAAAAAAATATTCTAGCAGACTATGAGTGCTCAAGAAGAGAATGCAACGCATTTACAAGACAACAATAGAACTAATAATATATCGCTTGCAGATGTTTTAAAATCAATTTATGATGATAAATCATTATCAATATTTCAATTAATTGCTGATATAAACTCCAATGGAGAGGTTAGTATAAAGAAATTAGGCCTTAGCCGCAAACAGTACTACTCAAGAATATCTGCTATGGTGAAAAACGGATTGATAAAGAGACAGAGTGGAAGATATTATTTTACTGCTCTTGGGAAAGTAGTCTACTGTTGTATAATGATAGTCAAGAATGCTCTTAACAATTTCTATTATCTCAAGGCTGTTGAGGTTACAGAAGCCCACAACAAGTTATCAAATGAAGAGTTTACTAAACTGGTGTATGCCCTAATAGATAACCAACAAGTCAAGGAAATTCTAATTAAAAAGTGCTAACCCTGTATACATCAACCACATTGAATAATCATTATTTTATAAAGTAGACTCAATGGCTTCCCCAGTAGTTCATTTCGGGGGAGCATATGCTTACTTTGTACTTCATTTTCAACTTAACTGTTATCTTTGTATTCATTATTCTCCAAAAAGCGGTTCAGTTGTAAGATCTTATCTTCTGTTATGCCACGACTTTGCAGATTTACCATTGCCATCATAGCTTTGTTATGATTTGCGCAAATTCCCTTAACAACTAATATCTGTTGAGATAACCTAGACACCTCCTTTTTTAGTCCACCTATTTTATTATATGATTTTACATCTTCAATTAGTTTCATGGTAGAATTAAAAAATGACATGTTGTATGCTTTTGCTGCTTCTTTTATTCCGACGTCAAGTCCTATCAGTTCCTGAATGCCTAAACCAAAAGCTACAATCTCTTCGGTAAATGGTATGATGTGTTTATACTTAGCCTCCTTCTTTGAGAGTGCTTCACAACTACTTTTTAGTTTATTTTCTTTGTTCTCTAGTCGTTTTATACTACGCAGTTTTGCTACGATTTTCCCTGGATTATATCTATATTCTTTAGCAGCTAGAAGGAGATTTAGTAGTCTATGAATATCCTTAGTAGACAATCTATATTTCTTGAGTTCCTCATTTAACTGAAGATGTTCATTGATAGCTTCGATACTTACATTTTTGCTTTGAAGTATAGCATCAGCCTCTTTTATCTGTTCATCAATCTTTTTCTTTTCTTCTAATTTTTTCTCTATATAATTTGGTACTTGATCAAGCGGGATTGATTCTGTGTGGCTTCATTTTCTTTACATTCAGAAAGCATCTTGCTAAATAGGAGTCTGTTTCCTTCCCTTAGGGCATATTCAAAGGGTTCCCAGGATTTGATTTCTTCATTTAGGATATCTTTATTCAATGAATAAACCATTAACTACTTTTATTATGTGGATTAGTTCTCAACTGGGATCTACAGCATGGACAGAATACTTCTTCGTGATATAAATAAACACTAGATAATTGCTCTTACCTACTTGCCTTTTGGATTCAATTCTTTCGCATATATTTCTGCAAACCATAGGGGGAACAATTTTGAGAGAAAAGATGTCATAAAAAGCAATGATACACTGCGGGGAGAGGGAGAAACCAATGCATAGTGTCTATAAATAAGAGTTAAAGCTATGTATGTACAAAATAAAAGAAGCATAATAATAAATGCTCGAAAGTAACATTTACAATATTGATAGAAATTTCGATTATACTACGGTTAGATCTTTTGTCTTAAAATCGCTTGACAAAATAGTAAAAGAAGAAGTATTAAAGAAGAGAGCGTATGTCTCCCAAGATGCAGTCTTTGATTTTAAAGATAATCTTTATCCTAACGATGTCAACCTGCTTGCCCCGCCTACTCCGTTACTAAAGTTAAAAATTAGAAATACTACAAAATATCTAAACTGGCGTCTATCTATATTAAAACGGGATAATTTCGCATGTAAGATATGTCATGCTAGTGTTAAGGAAAATAAAAGCCTAAGATTAGAAGTGCATCATCCTAAAAGCTTTGATGAAATTTGTAATGAAAACAATGTGTCTACTGTAGAGCAAGCATTAGGATGTGAAGAACTATGGAGTATGACTAATGGTGTTTCTATTTGCTATGGATGTCATAAGGATATAGAAAAGCTAAGGACAAAATTAAGAAACATGTTTTGGCTAGAGAATGCATAAACAACTTTTGGGGGGGGAAAGTCATATTAATGCTTGGTATTGGTTAGTTGGTGTTGTATGCTTTGGTGCCTCATTATAAGATTTCATGCTTGCAGTGGTACTAACCATACTAGTACATTAATCAATACTTAGCTATAAAGGTTTTGTTCTAGTGTCATATGCTGCGTTTAAACTTCTTTTATGCTAGATATTTTTATAGTTATTTAAACGAATCTCTGCAACCCTCTGCGATATCATTATCTTCACTATAACATGTTTTGTAATCTTGATAGAATGTTTGTTTTATATTATCAGTGAGGACACGGAGTTCTTGTATATCATTTAGAGCATTTATTTTCTTTGGATGTATACCAAGTGAATGTAGTTCGCTTAACCACCAGTCTTCTTTACTAGTGTTCAATGAACAATCATCACACCGTACAATAAAAATGTCCTATATAATTTATTACCAGCATAAATCTTCATTTGTAGATAATTGTGTCAATTTTGCTTTAGCAAATTTATTATGATTCTAGTATCTTTAGGGCCTTGCCATGATGTTCAATTAACTTTTGTTGTTGCTCATCTGAGAATTTATCAAAATCTTTTTGATGGTACAAGCAAAAGCCTTTCATAGGAACATCATACTTTGTTGGCAATGACAACTCATAGTTAACTAACTCTTTTTGTTTGGATTGGTGAGGATATGCACCTACATCGCCTAGAATTGAAAGACCATTTTTTCCTATTTCCTTAGCATGATTGGCCAAGTTCCTCTTAAAAGTCATATCTGGTTGTCGACCAAAATATTCTTCTAAGGAATCAATAATTATAAGCGACTCTTCTTTTTCATACTTGGATATGTCGTCCATACCATCATTATATCTTTCTGAAAGTACCTGTCTAACAGAATTGGTAGTTTCATAAAATGGATTTATAAGAACTGCTTCATTGTTCTTCTCAATTTGTTTGTACATATAGTTAGAATAAAGCTCCCTTAAAGCATTTAAATTCTGATATATTATTAGATAGTGAGCGCCATATTCCGCTTGATTCATATGATGTAGTGCATCATCGATACAACAATTTGTTAGATCTTGCATCATCATTAGTCTTCTTCCCCAGCAGCAAATTCAATCGTCATGGAAAAAAATGATGCATAAATAATATAAGCATTATAGGAAATATTTCTATATTGGCTGTTATCATGGTAAATTAATTAATTACTCTCTACTGATTTTCTCTACTGCATTATTTAGCTGCTGTATAGAAAATGGTTTTTGAAGGAAGGCGTCTACCTTGATATCTGGCAACATATTGTGAAATTCTTTGTCTTGGATCTCAAAAGCAGTCATAAGTACTACCTTTACTTGTTTATCTATTTCTTTTGCTTTCCTTATTAGTTCATAACCATTCATAGCAGGCATTCTAATATCAGATAGAATCATGGTACAATCCTTGAAATTGACCTTAAAGTCTTTCAATGCCATTACAGGATCAGTAAAGGCAGATACCTTCAAGCCCTGTCTATGCAATGCTTGTTCAATCAGTTTAACTATATCAGGGTCATCATCAACTGCCAGAACATACTTCTTGCTGGCTGGGTCTTTTTGACCCTTCATGAAATCATGTAGAGTCATCACTATTAAAAGTATTATTGTTTTTGCTGCCTAGAGAACTGATTCGAGTGATACTCCTGCAGCATAATTGAGAGGATGGCGGCATTTACATGTACGACTACTATGACCATGTGTTGAAAATTTATGGTTACACGTGCGATAGTTACAGATGGGCTCTATTTGTTGACCATATACATCCATAGCCATTTTTGCCAATGATGGTTGTTCTACTGCTATTGTAGTTGGTTGAGAATATTTCGCTAGAACTACATAATTAGCTGTCTGCGATTAGTCCCTCTCCGTTTCCTCCATCTTCCAATGGCAGCTATAACAATATCCACACTTCACGCACGTAAATTGTGTCCTAGTATTACATGAAGCGCATTCTTTGTAAATTATGAGAGTGTCTCTTAAGTATTCATGTTGTTGTAAGCAGTTACTTATCTCAGACGACCGTCTATGCTAATTATTAAGAGCAATAATGGCAAAAGAAAATGGAGATGGTACGAAGAATTAAAGGAACAGAGAGTAAGAGACATAGAGACTGAGACGTTCTAATGCTAGATACAGCATATGTTTGGCTAAAAATAATTCGGATTATGACACGTACGGTTGTTATTTCCTCTCAAATTCCTGCATTCTTGCTGTTAAAGCCAAGACTTGATCTGATAGCTGTGCTATAGCATCATCTTTCATTTTGTCACGATTTCTCAATGCTTGTATAATCATATTTTAATAGGTTCAGATGTCATGATAATATGTGCTTTAACTATGGTCTTCTTGTCTCACAATAAGTTAATACTACGATTTCCGTGAAACTATAATAGGATAGTATAGAACCTTGGATCTAGATGGGATAAAGTTCTCTATAGTACATCTTAAACCCACATAACTATGCTTATTATTATTGAAAATTGAATGACAATGTCATTATGTCAGAAGAATTCAGATCTATATCTGA
>JBKPMB010000118.1:0-7129 GCA_046731995.1 Thermoproteota archaeon
TCTGCAAATGCATACATTGCAATCGGATCGTGGTGTGAGAGAATCGGATATGATGGAAGTGCCGCCTTCTTCTTTGAACAAGCTGCAGAAGAAAATGAACATATGTTAAAGCTTATCCATTATCTTAATGGTGTTGGAGTAGAGGCAATAATTCCAGCAATTGAAAAACCACCAAGTAGTTTCGAATCTTTGGAGTCTACTTTCCAATTTGGCCTAAAGAGCGAGCAAACTGTAACTAGGGCTATTTATGATCTAGTTGATAGGGCTGAAAAGGAAAAAGATCGCTCTACATACTCATTCTTGCAGTGGTTTGTAAGTGAACAAATAGAAGAGGAAACATTATTTCACACAATTCTCCAAAGGTTTGATTTACTTGGAAAAGACAAGCTGGCAGTATATCAAATTGACCAATCTCTGGCCTCAGTGCGATCTCAAGTTATGAGCAAGCAGACGAGTCTAAAACAACCTTCTACTAAACAGTAAGAATTTTTATCCTTCATATTTTTGCAGTTTTCTGAGAAATCCGCAAATGTGAATCAATTCGATTGAACAATTAAAAATAGATAAAGCTAAGCATTCTAATTATACTGTTAAGCTCGAAAATGGAGCATCCACTTAAAATCATGCAGTAAACATAATAGATAGGATAAAGAAGGTTGTTACACCTCCGTTACCCTAATGTTTGATAGCTACCAACTTCTTGTTGTTCGATAGCAATAAGCTAGTAGAGTTTATTCTATAAATGAGTTACTTGTTTCGGAGCCTCAAAAAAGGCTACGGGTAAACATGAAGACCATTACTGATTACTTGATTTTTTGTAATAGCATATCGTTGTACTTGGAACATACAAATTTCCAGCCAGTAACTTTACGGCTATACAAAGGTAAGCTTCTGATAGATCTCAGATGTATTCTTCTTTTACATTATTCCCATATTTCAGAAGCAGTTTATTCACTTTAGGATCAATAATAAAATTGCAATATGGAGCATTTTGATTGTTTTCATAGTAATTTTTGTGATAATCCTCTGCAACATAAAAATTCTTAAAAGGAGCAATTTCTGTCACAATAGGATCTTTGTAAACACCCGCTTTTTCAAGATCTCTTTTTGACTTCTCAGCAAACTCTTTTTGTTTTTGATCATGATAAAATATTGCAGATCTATACTGTGTGCCAACATCGTTACCTTGTCTATTAAGGGTCGTTGGATCATGAGTATGCCAGAAAACATCAAGGATTTTTTCATATGGTATTACTGTCGGATCAAATTCTATTTGAATTGACTCTGCATGGCCTGTTTTTCCTGTGCATACTTCCTCATAAGAAGGATTATCCACTATCCCTCCTGAATATCCAGGTAAAACAGATTTGACACCCTTGAGTCTTTTAAAGATTGCCTCACTACACCAGAAACATCCATTGGCGACTGTTGCTATTTCGGTATTATTATTGTTATTGTTATTCATGAATTATTTGGCAACTCCTTTTATACTATGTATATATTATAGATAAGCAATTAAAAGCTAAGCCTCATTTGCTAAAGAAAGAGACGGAAGATAAACCCAGTTAGAAGATGCAGCTGAGCTATTAAAATAAAAGAACCAGCTGGGCTGTTTTAATGTTAAAACAGTATATTTTGAGTGAACCTTCAAGATGAAACCCTATTCAGACCGGATAAATGAATACAACTAGAGGTGAAAAATGTGACAAAAGGAAATCTCTTTTTCTTCAATTGTTATGAGTAGTCAGCTGGTCAGTTACCTTTAGTAGCTGGTCCAAATTTTGCATTAATTCGCTCCACGAACTTTCGCCCATTTTTTGCTTTACTTTGCGTTGAATTTCATTCCAAAGAAGAATGGTTTTCCCTACAGCGTTACGTCCTTTATGGGTAGCAGTCACAATTCTTGTTCGATGATCATTACCCTGAGAAATATCGATAAATCCTTGCCTTTCTAGTACTGATAAATTTCTAGTAAGAGTAGTTCTATCCATTCCTAACTTGTTTGCTAAATCAGAAATTCGTATGGAATCAATGTTGTATATCGATTGTAGTACATTAAACTGAGTGGACAGCAATCCACTAGATTTGAATGCATTGTCATAAAGTAGTGTTATCGCTCTAGCTGCCTTTCGCAGTTCACCGCATGTACATGTACCTGCAGACATACCCTGGTCCAATACTGTGTCAATATCTTGCTTCTTTGATGTCAACTATGTTGATATACACCTATGTCTAATAAAAGCTTAATTGGCAATAATTACAGGGAGGCAATATTTTGTCATATATGACAATTCATTTTGACATCTGGAGATGCTGATCAATTATTTATATTATTATTACCGATATTAAATTGAATTTCTGTTATGTGGTCTCTACTTTAAGATATTACGTGCAGATACACTTATATAAGTGTGTATACACCTATTGTGACTATATGTCTACATTAACTTCTGTCACTATCAGTCGTCACGCGTGGATTACTCTTGGAATACTTAGCAGCACGTTATTGGTGGTATTTTTCTCAGAAACTATGCTTCTGCCAGCTATTCCAGAGATTATGAAGGATTTTAGCATTACATATGGGACAGCTGCATGGATATTTAGCTCATATTTGATAGTTGCCGCCGTAATGACTCCGATAGCGGGTAAAATGTCTGACCTATATGGTAAAAAGAAGGTATTACTCATATTACTGACCCTATATGTAGCTGGAATAACTGCGGGGGGATTTGCGCATAATATAACGTTTCTATTAGTGAGCAGAATTATCCAGGGTGTAGGCTTGGCTGCCGTTCCTGCAGCGTTCAGTCTTCTTAGGGACACATTTCCACCAGCAAGACTTTCCATTGCGGTAGGAGTATTTGGATCTGCGTACTCTGCAGGCTCCGTGGTCGGCCTCTTAGCAGGAGCTACAATCATTCAGATGTTTGGATGGCATTCAACTTTCTTATCAATAGTTCCGTTCGCAGCAGCAGTTACCATCATGATAACCAGATTCGTAAAAGAAAATAATGGGCAGTTAGCGGCTCACGAAGATACCCATCAGAGCACCGGTAAAAAAGAACACACATCACCTTCTATAGACATAAAGGGTGCTTTGGTACTTTCATCAACAATAATTTCATTTCTAATTGCCCTGACTCTTGTACAGAGCGGTATAAACTCTACAACCCTTCCAAAGATTGGAATTGCCTTTGTAGTTTCAGGAATTTCATTAGCCATCTTTGTTTTAATTGAGAGAAAAATCAACTCACCATTGGTCGATATGAGATTGTTAAAAGACAAGACTCTCATGCCCTCTTACATAATAGCGATTGCTACTGGAATTACAATGTTCATGGCGTACCCTGCTATAGTACAGCTCGTAAGAAACCCTGTACCGTTAGGATTTGGAGGGAGCGCAGTAGATGCGGCAAATGTACAGCTGCCTTTTATGATTATGTTTTTAGCTTTTGCAAGTGTAACACCACTTGTCATCAATCGAATAGGAAAACTGAATCCGATCATAATAGGCTCACTAATCAGCCTGATTGGCTCAGCAGGACTGTTGATGTTTCATTCTACAAAACCCGGAGTATCTATTAATCTAGCCATAATTGCATCGGGCCTCTCAATGACAATAACCGCAACATGGAATATTATCGTATCGTCATCACCCAAATCTTTTGTTGGCATATCCGTAGGGGTGGGTGCTCTATTGCTGTTTATAGGAATGTCAATAGGTCCAGCATTGACTGGTGTATATATGGAAAATCATCAAACAATTAAGGGAGTTCAAGGATCATATCCCTCTCTAGCATCATATAATCTAGTATACCTTACATCAGGACTGCTTTCAGCTGTCTCGCTTGGATTTGTCTTGATTTTAAGAAGACGAGTGGCGCAAAAGACAATTGAAGTTTAGTTGTTTGGAGTGTGAAAACAATTGAGAGATCTTACTACTTGGAAATGTTATAGATGTGGCTTGATATTCCATGAAGAATGGATAGCGTCTTTACACAAAGAAATATCAAATCATCGCCCGTCTAGTATAGTTGTTGAATCCAGCAGGTTTTGATATGACAATAGAAAGGACAGAACTCAAAGAGAAAAAATACAGGCGTTATCTCTTGCAAAGGAGTGTTATTCTATGAAGCTTGATTTAGTTACGAATGCTACAGTAGTTGATGATACAATATATCGTCTATTGGCTATTGCTTCATTAAATCATGGTAATGTTTTTTGTACTATTCTGAACAAAAGTATCTATTCCTGAAACTGTTCCTAAATAAGGACAGACTACAAGATTTACGGATACAATATATATTATTATCCATGTTCAATAGGCAATTTTAGATAATAGATTATTCTAGAAGAAAGTGCTAGCGAGGGCATGACATATGGCAAAGCAGCAAGAATGGTATTGGAATGACGAAGAGAATGAAAACCAAAATGTTGAAACTACAATTGTTTTGAGATTATCAGAAAACTTCAACACTGCTGCTATGGTAATTTCGGAAAAACTCGGATTCAAGTCATTGGATGATTATGTTAGCGATATGGTTAGAACAAATGTACGGATAGAGTTAGAAGGCATTGGGCACTTTGAAAGAGAACACATTGAAGAAATAGAGAAACAAATGGAATTGATAGAGAAAAACAGATAGATAGAAAAACAAAGAGGATAAATATAATATAATGAAACAATAGAGCGGCTGGCAGCGTATGTATTATATTTATTGATGTATACCGATGAAATTTCCTTCTTTGGTCTTGGGATTAACCCATCATGTTCATCATTTATCTTTTTGATCTTTCGATACAAAAGCGATGCTTTAATTCAACATGCTGCAGTATATCTCGTACCATCTACTTGTATTGCCTAAGTCGTATCGGGGGTAGATGATACGAGATAGATTTTGTTGCAGGATAGTACTATATGTAGATATGATTCGTTGTGTTATTAACTTTAGATAACCAAGTTAAGCCAGATTTTTAATATGCAATGTATCTTCCAGGTAATCATAGGGTACTAGTTAGCTAGTATCTACACTCTATGATCAGCATACGAAGGCAGCGGGTTATTCCACTATACTCGCTGCGTCTCAAAATATATCTATTTGTTATCTTATACGGGCCTATCAGTTGTTACATTATAAAGATTAAAATGTTGAGCCCATTGAATTCTCGATTCGAACTCTTTTTACCGGTTTTGAACTCATGCTAGCTAGGTAGCTAGTAAAAGATAACCTTTTTCATATTATAATGCAAATTCTATTAAGGTAAAAGCAGTTAATCTCATATAATCTATTGATTCATTATCTTATACAGAATGAATGAAATAACCAAGCGGACGCAGGTTTATGCAATAAAACCCTGTTCTAAAAGGATCTAATGTTTAGTGCCACGTTAACTTATGGATTTTTGTTTTTGGTCTATTTTGTTGGCTAACTACCCATATGGATTCAAGAGGGTTAGGTCCCTGCATATAAAGGGTTCAATGGTGTTCCTTAATAGTAATTCTGCAAATGGTATTTAGCCAACTAACAAAGAGTTTTATTCATGGAGCCCGTGCTTGGAAGCGATATTAGATGACAACCACAGTAGGAGATACCACCACAAATACATTAAAAAGAATTACATGGCAATCAGAGAATTGTTTATCATGTAAATGGTTCTCGCCCTCTGATCCTGTTAACGCAGACATACTAACTAATGGGAGATGCGTTCATCCGGAACTCAAGAAATTCAACGTTATTATTTCTGGCAGGGATTGGTGTAACCTATTTGATGAAATCTCTCAAGAACAAATAGATCAAATGCAAGAAAAGGCGATGCAAAGCGAGCAATAGCTGGCTAAAAGACCTATTCGGCTGGATTACGATAAATGAACCGTAGTCCTCAGGCTTTTTTCTTGATGGTAAAAGAGCTAAATTAGCCTTACCTAAAAATACAGAAAAGGTTACAATTAGTTCTAGTTATGTATAAGGTATCAATCTCATTACATTAAACTTATGGGATCCACTGAATCAGCCAATTGGGCAAATGGACTAACAATCAGCATAGAGTATGTCCACTAGCATACTATATTTGACTTTTTAATATTATACTTTGAATTTAGCTACATCATAATCCTTTCTCACTGGCAATTGCTCAAATGAAGGATTTAGCTTTTCAACTAGGTCAGAAAAGATCTTGTTTTCTGTTTATAAGAACAATCCATATCATCTCTTCTTTCCTAGAAGGTAAGTACAACGGATTCTTGTATATCTTGAAGTCATCCATTACCATAAATCCTTTCATACCTGTGGATTTATCTTTAATTTCTTCAAAGTAGTCTAAAGGCATTTTAGTGATTTCCTCTCTTTTTATGTCTGTTTTTATTCTGACCTTGTTATGCTTGCTTAGCATATTTTATCACATCTGATCATTTGACATCGTAGAACTGCTTTAAGATATTGGCATTTGTGTTTATTATAGTCTGTCACGTTGTATGTAACAATCAACATATATACGACATCACTAAGCAACAGAAGAAGCAGAATGTACTAACCATTCTCTTGCTTTTCGAATCTCATCCATTGTTAACTCATGGCCGCTCTCTTGCCAACTGAGTGAAATATTCGCACCAACTTTTTTGAACAAGTCAAAAAGCCTGTCTGCCTCTTGCCTTGAAACTATTGGATCATGCAATCCAGAAGACATGAAGATACGTTTGTCACTAAGATCTGGCAATCTTTCTGGTACAAGTGGAACCATAGCACGAAAAAGAATAGCAGAAGAGAGTATTTCTGGACGAAGCAATAGTATACTGGCTGCTATGTTTGCACCATTAGAATATCCTACAGCTATTACGTGTTGCAAATCAAACCCATAAGCTTTCGAGGCATCATTTACGAAATCTGCTAGCTCATTTGTACGGAATTTCAAATCCTCCAAATCAAAAACTCCTTCCGCTAGTCTGCGAAAGAATCTGGGTGTAATACCATTCTCTAATACTTTTCCTCTGGGACTTAGTATTGCTGCTCTCTTATCTAGCTCGTATGCCAATGGAATTAGATCTTGTTCGTTTCCTCCAGTACCGTGAAGTAAGAGAAAAGTTGTAAACGCCTTTCCTTCTATTTTTAGTCTTCTAGTTGCTGTACCAGCT
>JBKPMB010000119.1:0-5648 GCA_046731995.1 Thermoproteota archaeon
TTTGACTAGGTATTGTCCTGACCTTAAATTTTCTGTATTCTGCCTTGTTTGGTTTGCCATTAACAAACCTTGTGCATGATCCGACCGCAAATGAAGTCCCAAAATTAGAGATATCAAAGCAATCAATTACTGCAGGTATAATAGGTAAATTAACTACGTTTTTTAGTTCTATTATATCTGGATCATATCCTTTTTCAATGTGAATCATAAGATTTCGCATAAGCATATTCATTAACTGCCTTTTTTCTTTTACTGGAAAGTCCTCTGAAATCTTGATAATGCTCACTGGATGTTCAGCTAATTGCTCAAGCGATCTTTCCAAGCTGTTCTTAGATTCGACATCTTCATTTACATATACAAATCTTGGAATTACTGGAACTGTTGAGAAATATTGCGACAAGAAGGTTGTCAATGAATTATCGCCGATTAAATCAAAATCAAATTTTTTGCTATCGCTTATAACTCCACGAGTTCTACGCAAACTCATAATATGTGCAGTGCACATTGTAGTGTCTCTTACAATTCCAATGTATTCCTCATCAGAATTATGACTAACTACCTTTTCCATTTTTTGTCTAACACGTAAATTACTAAGTCTATGTAATGTGTCTCGAATTTCCTTTGCCTTTTCATATTGTCGTGAATCCGAAGCTTTCTTCATTTCATTTTCCATTTCATTTATAAATTTTTCAATACTACTTTTTCCTTCTAGTATTTTCTGCAGTTCAGAAATATTTTCCATATATTCACTTTTTGTTATATTATTGATACATGGTGCATCACAATTTTTGATGAAATATTCCAAACATGGCTTTTTAGGAAGTTTGCCACAAATTCTAATTTTAAACAGTTTTCTCAAAAAACCAATGGTAAGAAACTTTGAACTTCCCCGTACAAAAGGACCATATATTTTGCCTTTCGGACCATAAAATTCACCATTTCTATTACGTCTTGCAACAAGTAAGCGAGGAAAAGTTTCATCTGTAATTCTCAGATATGTATAGCGTTGCTGATCTTTTAATTCAATATTAAATACAGGTCTATATCTTTTGATAAGGTTTGATTCTAACAAAAATGCTTCGATTTCATTATCAGTTACTACAAATTCAATATCTTTGATCTTCCTTACGAGCTGCGAGGTCTTCCAATTATAGTTATTATTATAATCTTTTAAAAAATAAGATTTGACACGGTTACGAAGATTTTTCGCTTTACCTATATAAATTATTTTTCCCTCACTATCTTTCATCAAGTAAACTCCGGGAGATTGCGGGATCTGTTTTTTTGTTGTGAAAACAATGTCAGACATAGGTTGTGTTATTATGTTGCACCTCTTTGAACCATTTCATTAATTACTAATTTCGGTTTTAGATATTTAGCTGTGTAGCTTCCACTATTCTCATTAATTGCAATTTCATATGGTGTTCCAGCAATAACAATTTTGCCACCCTTCTCGCCACCTTCTGGTCCAAGGTCTATAATCCAATCTGCACTTGCAATTACATCCAGGTTATGCTCAATAACTATTATAGTATTGCCTAGATCTACCAACCTTTTTAAAACATGAAGTAATTTGCCTACATCTGCAAAATGGAGACCTGTTGTTGGTTCATCAAGTATGTAGATTGTTCTGCCGGTATCTCTTTTTGAAAGTTCTGCTGCAAGTTTGATCCTCTGGGCCTCTCCACCTGACAATGTAGTAGCCGGCTGGCCAAGACGTATGTATCCAAGTCCTACATCATTTAGAGTTCTTAATTTCTTCTCAATCTTTGAAATATTTGCAAAAAACTCTAGCGCTTCCTCAACTGTCATAGAAAGTATATCTGAAATTGTTTTTCCTCTATATGCTATATTGAGTGTTTCTGAATTATATCTCTTTCCCTTGCATTCATCACATGTTACATAGACATCTGGCAAAAACTGCATTTCAATTTTCTTTACTCCTGCACCTTCACACATTTCACATCTTCCTACAGATACATTAAACGAAAATCTACCGGCTTTGTATCCCATTTCTTTCGCCTGAGGAGTCTTTGCAAATAGTTCTCTTATTGGCGTAAATGCATTAACATAAGTTGCTGCATTTGATCTAGGTGTGCGACCAATTGGTGACTGATCAATTCCTATGACTTTATCAATTTGGTCTAAACCAGAAATCTTCCTGTGTTTGCCAGGTTTTTCTCTTGCACCATAAAAATGGTTTGACAATGCCCTAAATAATATGTCATTTACCAGCGTTGATTTACCCGATCCAGAGACCCCGGTTACAACTGTCATACATCCAAGAGGAAATCTAACATCAATTGATTTTAGGTTATTCTCCTGAGCTCCATATACCGTTATCCATTTTTCTGGATTTTTGTTTCTGCTGTGTCTAGTATCTGAAACAATACTATCTCCTCTAAGAAAAGCACCTGTAATGGAATTCTCATTTCTTAAGATATCTTCCAACAAACCACTCCCAACAATTTGTCCACCATGGACACCTGCTCCTGGTCCGATGTCTACAATCCAATCCGCACTGCGTATTACTTCCTCATCATGTTCAACTACAAGCAGCGTATTGCCAAGATCACGCAATTTTTTTAATGTGTTAATCAATCTAGCATTATCTCTCTGATGTAAACCTATAGTAGGCTCATCAAGAACATATAAAACTCCAGTTAAGTTCGAACCAATTTGAGTGGCCAATCTAATTCTCTGTGATTCTCCTCCAGAAAGTGTTGCTGTCATCCTATTCAATGATAAATAATTCAATCCGACATTACGCAGGAATTCAAGTCTTGAGATTATCTCTTTTAGTATAGTCTTTGCAATATACCTCTCAGTTTCTGAAAGTTCTATTGTCTGGAAAAACTTATAACAATCATCGATAGAAAGATCGCAAATATCCATTATAGATTTTCCCTGAATTTTTACGGATAGTGCTTCTATGCGTAACCTCCTTCCATGACAATCATCACATGGTAGCTCACGCATGAATTGCATGAGCTCTTCTCGCTTCGATTCAGATTCAGTTTGTTTATACACACGTTCCAAATTGGGAATTATACCTTCAAAAGAACCTCTGTATTCCCATCTGCTATCAGAATACCTAGATTCATATTTGTAATGGATATTTTCATCAGTTCCATAGAGAATGATTCTAAGCTGCTGATCTGTCATCTTTGAAATAGGGGTATATAGATCAAATCCAAAGCGTTTTCCTACATCTCTAAGCATTGCAGAACGAAAAGTCGCAAAATGGACTGACCAAGGTTTCACTGCTCCTTCCAAAATACTCTTTGACATGTCAGGAATGATTAATTCAGGATCAAACTCTATTTTTATTCCAAGTCCATTGCATTTTCTGCAAGCACCAAAAGGAGAATTAAACGAAAATGTACGTGGTTCCAAGTCGCCTAAGCTAATTCCACAATGTGGACATGCATTGCGTTGAGAATAGAGCGTGTCTTTACCATCTATGGATGCAATTACAAGACCATTTCCTACTTTCAATGATGATTGAATTGCTTCAAATAGTCGACTTTTTTCTTCGGTGGATGGTTTTAATCTATCAACAACCACTTCAATTGTATGCTTTTTTTGCTTGTCTAACCTAGGATATCTTTGCTTCTTGTCATCGTCTTCTTCGTCTTCAAGATTAATTATTTCACCGTCCACTCTAATTCTTGCAAATCCATCCTGTCTTAATTCACTAAACAATTTCTCATATGTGCCTTTCTTTGACTGAATTATTGGAGCAAGTATTATTGTATTCTTCCCTCCTTCCTGAACTAATCTCAAAATCGAATCTGTAATTGAATCAGCAGACTGACTTGTAATTTTCCTGTCACATCGTGGACAATGAGGAATTCCAATCCTTGCGTACAGCAATCTTAAATAGTCGTAGATCTCTGTAACGGTGCTAACCGTGGAACGTGGGTTCTTGCTTGTAGTCTTCTGCTGAATTGATATAGCCGGTGATAGCCCATCAATAGAGTCGATGTCAGGTTTATCCATCAATTCCAAAAATTGTCTTGCATATGCTGATAGTGATTCTACATAGCGCCTTTGACCTTCTGCATAAATTGTGTCAAATGCAAGTGTTGATTTGCCAGACCCTGACAAGCCGGTTATTACGACGAGCTTATTCTTTGGGATCTCTAAGCTTATATTCTTTAAATTATGTTGCCTTGCACCCTTGATTGCTATTTTGTCATGCATATTTTAGGAAACCTCTGATTCTGTTGGCTCTCCAATAGCTCTTTTTATTTTTATCAGCCTTTCTCTAAATTCAATTGCCTTCTCAAAATCTAGATCCTCAGCAAATCTTTTCATAGTCGTTTCTGTTTCTGTAGCAAGTTTTACTAGATCTATTCTTGCCATAGACTTAGTCAGATCAATATCCTGTATTGCTGCTGCTGATATTTTATCAGAAATAGGCTTGACAACAGATTGAGGAGTTATCTGATTTGTTTTATTGTATTGAATCTGCTTTCTGCGTCTTCTCTCTGTCTCCGCCACTGCATTTCTTATGGAGTCAGTAACATGATCAGCATACATGATAACCATACCATCAATGTGCCTTGCAGCACGACCAAAAGTCTGTATTAGACTGGTATTATTGCGTAGAAAACCTTCTTTATCTGCGTCCAAAATAGCAACTAAGGACACTTCAGGAATATCCAAGCCTTCTCTGAGCAAGTTAATGCCGACTAAAACATCGAATTCACCCATCCGCAACTGCCTTATTATCTCTATTCTTTCTAGCCCCTCTATTTCCGAATGTAAATAACGTACTCTTACGTCATTCTTTGCAAGGAACTCTGCAAGGTCTTCAGCCATCCTTTTTGTCAAAGTCGTAACAAGAGTTCTCTGCTTATTATTTACTCGAATAGAAATTTCGTTAATCAGATCTTGTATCTGATTTTTGGTAGATCTGATCTCAACTTTTGGATCAACTAATCCTGTAGGTCTAACCAATTGTTCTACAACTTGCCAACTTGATTTTATCTCATAATTTGCTGGTGTTGCAGATACAAAAATTACATTTTTTAAATATTTTTCAAATTCTTTGAATCTCAGGGGACGATTATCAAAGGCACTAGGTAGTCTGAATCCATAGTCAACTAACATTTTCTTGCGCGTATAATCCCCATTATACATACCATGTAGTTGAGGAATTGTTACATGTGATTCATCTACGACCAGCAAAAAATCCTCCCCAAAAAAATCTAGTAAACAAAAAGGTGGTTGCCCCGGTGCTCTACCATCCAAATGGCGAGAATAATTTTCAATTCCTGCACAATAGCCCAACTCCTCTATCATCTCCAAGTCATATTTTGTACGTGAGGAAAGACGTTGTCTTTCAAGCTCGCTTGGTAGATTGGGAAGCCAATTCTGCAACTCGAGCTTTATTGATTTTACAGCAGATAGCCTAGAATCATCACCAACGATGTAGTGTTTAGCAGGAAAGATCTTTACAGAATGGGCATCTCTGACCTTGTTCATAGTAACATGATCATGGATGCTAATCTTTTCAATTTCATCTCCAAAAAGCAAGATCCGAATTACATCATTAGAGTATGCTGGAATAATGTCAATAGTATCGCCTTTTACCCTGAAATTGCCTGGTACTAATGATGTATCATTTCGTTCATAACGTG
>JBKPMB010000120.1:0-2863 GCA_046731995.1 Thermoproteota archaeon
GGTGCAGTTTGGATCAGGTCTACTTCTGGTGGAAGTAACGTCTTTTCCATAAAAGAGGTGATTTGTATAGCGATGTTATGAAATGGATCTGGATATGGGTAAAACAATTGTATACCGTTACTACTATTGTTATTGTTATTATCGGCCATAGGATAATAAAGTGTAAATGTTTTTATGCCAAAACTCATAGAAAAAATAGTAATAATCATAATGGAGATTACGATACGAAGCAATCTTGAGCGTAACTCGTCAATATGCTCACGGATGGACATCATTTCTGCTGACATAATGCATCAGGTATACAATTAACTTGTGTTACTGATAAATATAATTGTGTATATTTTTGTCTAACAGATTATCGTTGCGTATATATCCTTTATTTGTATGAATTTACAATATAGCTAAGCTACAATCCATCTACACATTTAAAAACGCGGATAACAAGCCTTTACTGTTTACACTCCTGTGTAGTTTTCGTATTGTTTCTTATCTTTTTGGGAGATTTTATGAAGTATTTGGGATGGTCATGTCGCCATACGTATACGATGGTGATACTTTTAGTAGATAATAAGCATACATATAGACATCCATCTATATTCTATAACGTCACAAAATGAGTAGTGGAAGTCACTGGATCCGGTCTGTTCGCTGCGTATTATGTGGTTCAAGCGCTACATTGAAACCCACAAAAACTTCGCGTCTAGTTTTGAGGTGCGACAACTGCGGTACATTGCTGTTTGCTAACAAAGAGATCGGCCAGCATATACTTTTGAGGCTGCCTGTACTTTAAGATAATCTAAGTCACATTGACCACTGATATGTATTACATATTCGTCATGGTTGTTGTTCTTCATCTTTGGTTTTATGGAATTTTGAGCAGATATAGCTTTAATAGACAAAGGTTAACTCATTAACTGGTAAGTAAGGTGATTAACAATTAGTGTCGTGAATGATATATATAGTAGTCATTAATTACAAAATTAATAACCTTCCCTTACCCTACTATACTTACCCAGAATGAGTGAGCCCCTTGCATTACCAGAGGATTCTACAAATAAGATGATGATACTGAGACTACTTTCTGAAGGTAAGTATTCCACTAAAGACATAGCTAGAATAGTAGGTACAACCGAAGCATATGTATGGAAGGAGAAGAGTAAATCAAAGACAGCTGGCCTTCTCGTTCGACGCGACACACAAGTAGTATCTAAAACTAGCCGGCTGAGCATCTATTCCAATAACAGCTTGCTAAATGTTTCACAATTAGATACAGAGGGGTTGAGAAAACTATATGGCGAACTTCTTAACGGTAAAAAACCTCAAAAAATTATGCTGAAAATGGATTCCATCCAGAATTAGTGGAGAGCGAAAATCAGAGGTTTCAAAGACTTGTGGAAAACGACATTGATTCACTGCAAAAAAATTCTTTACACATTTTGAAAGGGATTTACTAAGTACCAATAACAATACCATAAATTTATTACTAGAAAAATACAAAAATGATGGAAAGTTGAGCGTAGACGAATTTATCAATTTGACAAAGTCGCTACTTAATGAAAAATATCGATCCGGAGAAGCTTCTGCGATTCATAACCTCATAAACGGTAATGTGCCTGATGGATGGGAAGCGGTTGCTTGTTTGAACTGCAATAAACCAATAAGAGGATCTATTGTAGATCCTGCAAAGACAATGTGGATTACACTATCTTACAAGAATGTGCCATTGTCACACGGTGCTTTAAGGATGCCTTGTGCATAAGTACAGCATGACATCAATGTCAGGGTTTAAGATCGAGAATTAAATTAATAAAAAACTCCTCAATATTCTTAAAAGTATTTGGTATAGTACCAGGCATACCATCAAATCAGGAGTATTTTATGAATACCTTATCGAAAATATCATTGGTTATCCGAGCGAGAGTTATCAGCATCAATTCTAAGTATCTGATCTTAATCAGCCCTCACTTTCAATAGTATGGATATCGATAATAACAAGAACGCTTATAGCTTGTACTGTGAAAGCTGTTGTAATTCATCATACTTTAAACTCTCCTGGTGGTGAGTCAACGGTTGCAATAGAGACAATAGTATCGTTATATGAGCTTGGATATGACGTTGAATTAATCACCGTTCAAAAGCCAAATCTAGAATATTTGGCGAAAATATATGGAAAAACAATACACATTACAAAGACTAGGTCGCTAATCCCATTTAAAATGAATTATTTCAGTCTATATCAAAGAGTGTTAATGGCAATACCACGTTTAGGTCTTCGAGATTCAGATATCATCATAAATACACATGGCAGTGTCATACCTTATATGATTCCAAATAATGTACCATGTATAACATATCTTCACTTTCCAATAGGCGCTCTCAATACTTCTGATTCTGGTTACAGTAGTAAAAAGTATCAAAAATCACTCCTTTGGAATGCCTATTTCAAACCATATGTGGTTACAGCTAACAGACTCATGAGAAAAGCATTATTCAGATCAAACATAATTCTGTCTAATTCAAAATTCACAAAGAATGCGTTAAAAAAAGTATATCCTCAATTAGACTCTCACGTTTTATATCCGCCTGTAGATATTGAACGATTTTCGTCTGCTTATAGGTCAAATTCCAGAAAACGTCAAGTTTTGGTGATCTCTCGTTTCTCTGCTGAAAAACAAATTGAAAAGGCTATAATTATAGCTCAACTGGTTCAAGATGTAAAGTTCAAAGTCATTGGATTGCTAACACCTACAAATAGACCTTATTTTAATTTACTTCAGAAAAAGATTAAGAATTACGGATTAGAAAATAGAGTAAGTCTAACTCCAAATGCAACCAATGAAGAGATGATCAATGCAATGTCTGA
>JBKPMB010000121.1:0-6564 GCA_046731995.1 Thermoproteota archaeon
CAACTAATGACTAGTACACGTAACTCCAGCCGCATAATGGCTTATAATCTGTTAAAATCAAGAAATAAAACTGTCAGTATATATTCAAACAAAAGGATGTTATAGCAGTAGCAGTATTAATCAAAATTCCACTGTTGCTACTGCAAAAGTGTACTTTGTTTTCGTCGCTTTAGCTGTTCTTATCGTGCTATTTTTTATGGTTAAAGTTCTTCTGCTCCCTGCTGTCTACATGCATTAGCTCCATTTAATACAGCAATACAATTAGATGCAGTTTGTGTACCTTCGCTATGGTCTCCCTTTATAATTTGCAATTGCTTGTTTTCTTGTTTTGTAATTGTTGCGCTGCTATCTCCGTATTTGTCCTTTTTGTTGTATTTGTCCCTTTTCTCGTGGCCCCCTGCGAATGCTGGAGATGCAAATGTTCCTATTACTAGAGCAGCTGCTGCTAAGACAGCAACTAATGCTACCATTGTGTGGTTCATATTGTACATTCCTCTATGACATATCTATATTTGCGTTGAGGTAATTATTGCCATAATTTGATGCTGAAATATCTAGTCAGAGAATCATGTGATTCAATCGTCAATAAATTTTTTGGCAAAGTTATGATGATGGTGGCGCGGAGTAAAATATGAATCAAACACAACGTAATTGTTGAGCATTTGTCTCAAAACAGACTTATCACTCAAATCTAACCCAAACAAAAACCACGGTGTTTATAGCATAGAAAAGGGAAAGGAAGAATAATGTTAATTACTTCAAGCATAGATTTATGAAAAATCGATATAGATAGGTTGTTAGTTTAAAGCCTTAACAAAGCATATCTATATACTCCTTCTTAGATTATGCATTAGTTATTTCAAATTCAACAAATATCATATGCTAATAAAAGACGTCCTATTCTTTTACTTATTTTCATTTTCCAGCTTTACAATATTTAATTCATGGCCAGTAGCATCCCTATGTTCTGTTGCAGTTTCTTTATCAGGAAAATCTTGGTTACATGGATTGCAATGATAGGATTCATTCATAGTTACTTTATCTAAGTGTGCATCAAAGGTTAAAAAAGTTTCATAGTTATAACGTGTACCAGCATAAATTAATCCCGTTTATGTAGATCATAGAATATTTTTTGACATTATACGATATACCATTTTATACAAAGGTATACGAAGAAAAAGGAATAAAATATGAAAAAAAGCAGACCATGAATTTCCGTTCTGCAGAATTGGGCATAAATTTTATAATATGGCTATAAGCTCTTAAGATGTATCAATTAGTAATGGTTTTTGTTGTAAAGCATTATAACAGTCCGGATTATTATCTAATGTAATCATAAAAATGCTACCACTTAAAGATAAGACTCTTGCATTACTCATACAATTACCACTGTCATTAAAGATAACTGAAGGAATAGACAATATGAGACAGCATCTAGTACCGCAATTAGAAGGTAACAATTTTAGATATGCAGCAGAGGTTAGAGATAGGTCATGGTTTCAAGATTTAGCCTACAACTTCTTTGCTGATAATAATATTTGTATGACATGGAGCCAGCTTGCAGAGAAGAACGCCTCCAATAGCTACTACAGATTTTCTGTATATTAGATTTATTGATGATAGGAGTATTGACGAAAAAGATTTTGGGAAAATACAGAAGGATAGAGTTGTGGAAATGAAGAAGTGGTCTAATAAACTTAAGAGTAGTTAAGGAGCAAAAAGGAGCAAGAGGAAGGAATATCAATCTTGCAATAGTATCAGCTAATAATCATTATGTTGGCTTTGGTCCGGAAACCGCTAATATATTCAGAAAGATGATTGGTGTTCCTCCAATAAATTGGCAAGAAGCGAAGGAGAAGTACGGTAAGCCAATTCAAACAGATAATAATCCTACGATTTCCGCAGAGCAAAAATCACTTTCTGATTATTTGTAAATACGTCCTATCAAATCGGATATCACAACATCAATAGATTATTATACATATTCATCTAGTACTCAGCTTAAAAAAATCAATCCAAGTTATTATGTATGCATTTGTTGTTTCCTCTCGAATTCTTGCATCTTGCTGTTAAGGATTAGTATATCCGTTATAATTTGGCTGCTAATGTATGGAGCAATTGTTGTTGCTGCAGTATCACTCTTAACAGCAACAGTCAGCTCTGGAGTATTAGCACAAGGCGTTAAATCAGCACCTGGAAATGCTACTACAACAAGTCCAAACCAAGTAAGTAATCTACCCAATATAACAGGGTCTTTACCTCTTAGAAGTACAATAATTGGAGCTTTATCTTCAAAGGTAAAGACTAGTCTAGCTGATGCTATTGGAATAGCTCAAAAAGCAGTAGGTCCAAACACCTCAGCAGTATTAGGACTTATACGTCCACTCAATGGATTCTTAGTATACGATATACATGTAAGGAATAATGCAGATAACACTACCCATGCCGTTATAGTAGACCCCGGAAATGGAAAGATTCTGTATAACCAGCCATTGACATCATTATTCAGTAGCGGTATGGGACATTTCGGCAAGTTTGGTCAAGGCAAAATGGGACCAGGGTTTGGAGGGTATGGATATAGTGGTCAAAGAGGATTTTGTTACCATGGTGGCGGCGGTATGACGATGGGACAATCATCGCATATGGTACCGATGGATTCAATACCTGCTAGAGTTTGATAAATTGGTCTCAACTAGGCAGTAAACATACATAATGCAGCACAAGCTAAACTACAATATTCCTATTATTTGCGGTCATTCTATGTATACATGGACTTCTATCGCTCTTAACATTTCTAGGCTTTATAAATTTATAAAGATATTATATTAGTACATAAAATTATATGGCTAAAGTTAATAGTATATAAGATTATTTTCATTTTATGTTATTTTCGTTACAATTTATATGTTTGCATATTGTATTATATAATAGAAAAACGGCATTCAATATAGTAGGTCCAGCTGCATATTATGTAGCAGGAATAAGTCTACCATTGGTAGCATGGTTCATAACCAGCCATATTTCTGACTTGAAGGGACTGTCTAAGACTAAATTCAAAAAATATGAAATGCAGGAGGCTGTTTGAACTTTTCATTTTTTGATTATTTGTAATAATTGATGGTCATAGTTTTTATAAAAATTATATACATAATGTGAATTCCACGTTTGGAACCCAACAAATGGTATTTGGCACTATTTTATAATATTGTAAGATAGCATTAAAGACCAACTATGAACAAAGAAACATTACGCGCTATAGTATCGGCTTCAATACTGTCAGCGATACTAGTTTTTGGTGTAGTATCTAATTGGCATGGGAACTCAGAAATAGCTCCTATTGCAGAAGGAAAAAAGGGTGATAGCAGTACAGTAAGTACTGCATCTACTGGCAAAACCCAAGCACTAGGTACAACAGCAGCGGCAGCATCCTCCTCCTCTTCCTCTTCTTCTAGCACAATTCAATTATCTGTAAAAGAGGAAACAGGAGATGTATATAGATGGGTAAGTAGCAGCGATGGAACAATAAATCCCACACTGAAGGTTTCAGCAAATAAGGATAACGTAATAAAAATTCAAAACCCTACAGATACAAAGCATGAATTAATTATAGATACAGGTGCAGATGTATTGCCATCAAGTGATGATATAAATCCAGATAGTTCAGGTCAATTATCCTTCAAACCTCCTATGACTGGTACATTTACTTATCATTGTGCATACCATCCATTCACAATGAAAGGAACAATACAAGTGGTATCTGGCCCATAATTAACATAGATATATAAGCACAGACACTTTCAATGAACGTTGAAATCTTTTTTAAGCTACACCATCAAACAATTTTTTTCTTGTCTTGGCTGCCTAAACTCTTTTACCAATAGTTTTTCATTTGTATGTCATTCAAAGAGATGTAGAAATTCACATTGCTCCAAGCAAATCTTCTTCATCTCATAAGCACCATTGCTATTTTTAGCGCTGCAATAATTCCAATATACATTAGCATAAATATTAGGGCTGGCAATAAACTGAAAATAAGGACAATAGCAGTAACGTTGAGTGTATTTATTTTGATACATGGTCTTTACCATGTTTTTGCATTGTTTGGCTACAATCTAATTGCAGAGGGATTTTTTGAACCATTATCTGCTATAATACTTATGGTATTTGCAATTCTGATGGTAACGATACTATATCCCAATTCTCTGACTATGTTAAGAAAACAAAAAGGCGGCTCTAGCTATATATAGTTCTTTAGGAAATAATATTCTAAATTTTTTCTGAATCTTCTTTATATTGTGAAAAATGTTGTAGACGATAATCAAACCAATATAATATCTATTGTTTCTATAAAAATATGCTCATATATAACAAATACAGATGCATCCTTAAATACGGGCAGATTCAGCATATGTAATAATGTCTTATAACAATTATATTTATCAATTAGTAATGGTTTGTATCTGTTGTCATTATGAAATATCGAAGCAGAACTGAAATAATTGCTTTAATTTTGGAAACCGCCAACGGAGGTGGAGTTAATAAAACAAAGATAATGTACAAGGCACTTTTATCTTATCCTCAGCTAAAAGAATATTTATCTGCTCTAATAGAAAATGGCTTATTAGATTATCATGAGGATATGCAAGTCTATAGGACAACAGATAAGGGAAACCGTTTCTTACACATATACAACCAGATTAGCGAACTGATTACCATGAGAACAAAAAAAGACATAATTCTTTAATGTGTTTTCTCTACTTGGTGCTCATCTATCATAAGCCTGGTTACAGGACTGAAATTAAGCTGATATTCTACAATATATTGTTGTAAACGCATTAAACATTAAAAATTCAAATTATGAACATATTTTGACCGTATCTTATAGACTAATGCCATATGGATATACATATGATAGTATATTTGATAGTTTAAGAGTCATGTACGTCTGAACCTGATTATGGTGTCAGTGAGCTATTTAAAAAAGCACAAATTATTATTGTAATCGCGTTTGCTTTTCCATAATCATACTGCACATTCTATCAAACTGTTCTTTTACCTTTCTTGATGCTTGTATGGATTTCTTATCTTGTCTTGTACCTATGTTAGCCAAAACAATGTTGAAAGTCCTACCGTTATTGCATCATTAACGTCGGTCTAGATATACTTTCACCATAGTCAGAAAAAAGCCCCTTTGAAAAATGTCTTCTCAGAGGATTGTTTTTTATAATTTCTTGTTTTGAGCTATCCTTGTCTCTTGAATGAACAGTTCTATAAAGAGCTATGAAGCAATCACATGATGATCTAACTTATTTGCTGATCCAATAATATTACATATAATAGTACGTGTATATCAGTGTAGCATGCTGATTATGATCTTTCTTTATAGATTACTATCCATATCTTTCTGATTTTACTATCCATTTTCCTGATTTTGATCTTAGTTCTATCTGACCAATAAGAGTTCCACTACGATATACTTTTCCAAATTCACTGCTAACTCCAAAAAATGATAAAAGAAGATTGCCTTTTTTATGATAACCTGCCTCTAATACTTTCATGTTTAATTTACTGCTTGCTTTTAACATAACGCTACGAGCAGCAGTCCAGTCACCTTTCCAAGATATAAATTCAAAATTACCAAACCTTATAGTAGGTAAAGAATATCCCTCCAATTTTACTTGTAAGTTTTTGTTGTTTCTCTTTGCATACGAATTCATCCATTCTATAGCCTTCTCTGCCTTTCCTTGTTCAACTGCGAAATTATCAGCTCCTGCCAATTGGTAATGCAAAGTTTCTTTGGTTTCAAATATATATTATTATTTTTAATCAAACCAAATTAAAAAAGAATGGAAATAGAATTTCGTTGCATTCTCTTCTTTGTGAGATGCTTGAAATTAACAACCAAATCTCTAAGATCATTTAAGCCATCTTTAGCTGCAACAACATCTAAATGAATTCAGCTTAGCAGGTCATTATTACTAGGCATTGAATCATCACTTCCTACTAGAAGTCTATATAATACGTATGTTAAGTATTCTATAGAGTGTATTTATTTACATATTTCTTAAAAAGATAGCATTCCCATGGATGGTGACATGTTCACCGACAGAACTATAATGGTAGCTCTATTTACTATCGCCATAGCTTCATCACTTATAGGTGTAAGCGGTTTTGTAAGCTCCGCATTTGCTGACACGAAAAAAGTAACAAATCAAGATCCGTTATCAACTTATCTTTCATTTCCAATTCATGTGGGCGGACAGAAACCTAGCTCATTAACCTCGCAGAGCGCAAATGGTAGTGATTCAAGTGATAATGCTCCTCCAGCAGTATTACGTAAAGACCAGTCTAGCTCACCGAGCTCGCAGAGCGCAAACCCTGATCATTCAGGTTCAACCACAACGGACACTAACAGTGTACATAAAAAGGATTTGAAGAATTTATCAAACTGTGAGTCTAGTGCTGCAGCAGACGGTAAGCTTACAACAACAGAAGTAACTGATTGTTACAATCAAGTCTTCTAAAGAAGCAGTATCACAAATTTTTTGGCAATTGCATATTTAT
>JBKPMB010000122.1:0-6668 GCA_046731995.1 Thermoproteota archaeon
ATATTAAAATGCCTGTACTAAATGGATTTGAGCTTTGCAAAAAGATAATAGAACTTGATAAAGCTGTACATATCATTTTCATAACAGCCTCAGAGGAGTACTATGAGCAGTTCAGAGCTCAACACTTTCCAGAACTAGGTAAGATTAACTATATTCAAAAGCCAATTGGAAATGATGAGTTAGTGCAAATAGTAGATAGCATAGTAGCAAATTCAATAACCATGGATTAAATCACTCAAATAAAAATCCAAAGTCAAAACAATTATTGCAATTGCTTCATGTCACAAGTACGTGAATGATGGCTCCTGCTGTCTTAGGTAAATGTTGTTATTACTACCATTACTATTGTTAATCCAACTCTGCTAGTAATCTTTTAACCAAATATTCTATTGTAACTGGTTTTTTCATAAAACATCCAAAATTGACCTTAGGATATACCTCCCTTAGAGCTTGTATGTTTATTTCTGCCGCGGATATAAAGCACACTTTAATGTTGACATCTAAATCTAATATCTTTTCATCGTATTATATCTGCTATAACAAATCAATAGAAAATAAATTTATTAAATATAAATATGCATATAATGACTAATAAATGACTACTCTTTTCCATGTATCTGCTACAGGATACAACAGCAGGAAATTTTTAGTCATCATTTCAATTGTAGTTTCTTCATTAATAATAGATATATCACTTAGTAACATTTCTGATTTAATAAGCGTATCTACCATTTGGGGTTTTGTCGCCTTTATTGCTATAGCAATTGTATATGCGGTAGGACAGTACCTCATTTTAGATTTTGTTGAGCAGAAAAGTAAGAGCATAAGATTGAAGTCACCACATTTTAATAAACTAAGAACAATAATAACGATAGTACAATATGTTCTGACAGGCATTATCATATTTATTATTTTACAAATATTTGTGAACTCCTATTACTATAGTTTCATGTTAGCTTGGAGTTCGTCAATCAGTTATACAATAGCCATCGTTATAATGGTGATACTTGCATTGAAGTTCTTTTCTTGGTACAGATCAAATAGAAATTTTATAGTCTTATTATATGGTGTATCTTCTTTAGTCACTAGTATCAGTATTATATCGTCGCTTGTTTTTTTCACCGTTATATTACTAGGTATGCCATCTCAGATAACAAGTCCATCACAGCCAGAACAAAATACAGCAGAACAAAAAGAAGTCGGCCATTCAGAACAAAATACAGCAGAACAAAAAGAAGTCGGCCATTCAGAACAAAATACAGCAGAACAAAAAGAAGTCGGCCATGGGCCAGATATAAGAAAATTTGATCTATCTACAACATTAGGTAAAGTCCAGACTGTCTTTGTTACATCTCATATTGTGAGCTTTTTGTTATTGTGGGGTAGCACGGCTATGCTTTTACATACTTATTCTGATAAGTTAGGTAAAGTCAAATTCTGGACTATCATCACTATTCCTATAGCATCTTTTCTAAGTATTTTTGTCATTGTAACTCCATTTGTTCAGAGTTTTTCAAATGCTGCTGACTCAACATTTAGGATAGTAGTAGATGCTTTAGGCTATACACTGCCTGCAGCAGTCAGCAGCATTTTATTTGGTCTACCCTTTTTGATGATAGCAAGGAGCCTCAGCCATAATATCATTTTGAAAGATTATATGATTATAGCTGGATCGGGATTTGCTCTTTTTGCACTAGCAACTACTGGTAATGTGATATTAGTCCCTTATCCACCCCTTGGACTTGCCAGCGTCTCATTTGTAGGATTATCGTCCTATCTGATACTAATGGGCATCTATTCTTCAACAATTTCTATGTCTGAAGACGTAAAGTTACGTCAGGTAATTAGAAAATCTGCATTAGATGAATCAAAATTACTAGTTAGCACCGGATCAGCTCAGATGGAGCAGAAAATAGAGAAAAAGGTGATAGACATGGCAAAAGACCATGCAGCTAACATGACTAAGCATACTGGAGTACAACTATCCCTTACAGAGCATGACATGAAACAATATTTGTCTACAGTACTAAAAGAAATTAAAGTATTACAAAACGTTGATGAAATCTTAAATAAAGGAAAAGACATTTTGGAGAGCTCTAGGGAGTTTTTAGCTTGCTCAAAATTTGGTGGAATGCGATTAGTCTATAACAACTACTTTGATACCTACGAAAAAGTTATGATGAACAAATATAGAAAACGAGAACACAAGGGCATAAGATGGGTTACTTCTATTACAGATAAAGATAGTGCAAACCTAGTTAGAATATTTCTCAATATTGGTGTACAGATAAGACATGTCAAAAATATGCCCCCAATTGATTTTGCTGTTTCAGATAAAGAAATGATGGCTACAATAGAGAAAATGGAAGGTGGCGAAATGGCTCAGAGTCTATTAGTTAGTAATGAACCAGCCTACATTAATCACTTTTCTTTCATTTTTGAAGAGTTGTGGAAGAATGGGATTGATGCTAATGAGAGGATAAAAGATATTGAAACAGGGGTAGACTTGGCTGACGTTGAAGTCATTCCAAGCTCAGCAAGAGCTCAAGATGTATATCTGGATATTGTAAAGTCATCTTCAGTGGAAATACTGTGGATATTTCCAACTACCAATGCTTTTCTAAGACAAGATAAGATGGATGCTATACCATTGGCTATGCAAGCAGCAAGAGAAAGAAATGTTAAAGTTCGAATAATGATGCCTACAAATAACTTAGTCAAACAAAGAGTACAGCAAATAAAAGAATATTGTCCTTACTGTCAAATAGATGTCAGATATATAGAACAGATGTCTGAGACCAAAGCCACAATTCTAGTAGTAGACAGAAGACATTCCTTGGTTATGGAGTTAAAGGATGATTCCAAATCAACATTCTATGAGGCTATAGGATTATCAACCTACTCTAATAGTAAAGCTGGGGTTTTGTCTTATGTTGCTATATTTGAGAATCTATGGAAGCAGTCAGAATTATATGAACAACTAAAAGCACATGATAAAATGCAAAAAGAATTTATCGATATAGCAGCTCATGAATTGCGTACTCCTATACAACCTATACTTGGATTATCTGAAGTTGTTCTCCAAAATACAAAAGATGTTCAACAAGCTAAATTTTTGGAAGTTATTAACAGAAATGCAAAGAGGCTTCTGCGGATCACAGAGGATGTATTAGATGTAACGAAAATTGAGAGTCAGTCGCTAAATCTCAAAAGAGAATATTTCAATCTAAATGATGTAATTACTAATGCTATAGACGATATGATGGGAAACAAAGTGTTGCTTAAGGCTGTAAATAATAATCGTGCAATAAAATTACTATATACCCCTCAAGATGTTTTTGTAAATGCTGATAAAGGAAGAATAAGCCAAGTTATATTGAACCTTTTAAATAATGCGGTCAAATTCACAAGGGATGGAGAGAATACTATTACTGTCATGGTAGAAAAGAAAGATAAAAGAAAAGACGAACTTAGCAACATTGCTCAGCAGGTCATCGTTAGCATAAAGGATACTGGTAGAGGAATAGATCCAGAGATATTTACAAGGCTATTTACAAAATTTGCTACTCAATCAGAAAGCGGGGGTACAGGGCTTGGGTTATTCATATGTAAAGGCATTATAGAAACTCATGGTGGCAAAATCTGGGCTGAGAATAATGCAGATGGGAAGGGCACTACATTCTCATTTAGTTTACCAATTGTGAATAAATAGATTTGAATGGCACAGGAATGTTCTTGCAAGACATTGTAAAGCATGTAGCATTGGAGGATGATATTTTTGAATAGCAGAATTAAAGCTTTGTTCCAAGAAGATATCATAAGCGTGTTCATGCACGCTTACTATACTCCTTCGTCGCCATGGTTGACTGCTTTCGGAACAGTAGACAAAAAGGTTTTGCAAGATCTCTTTGGTTGGCTTTCAGATCCAATCAGAGACTTCAAGGTATCTACCATTTTATCTTCAAGTATGCGATAGGTTGTTAGGAGCTTCCTCATCTAAACCTTATTGTTTGATTCATCCTATTAATCGATTTATTCTATCCTTGTCCGCATTGACTGGATTAACAAACATGTTTTTGTAATTGCACTTCCTATCTATTCATAAATATATTAAATGTTAAATTGTCATCATCATCATCATTTACAATGATCAAAGAGCTTACGTTATTTTCAGTCATTGTTTTTGCACAATCTGTTATAGCACTATTCTTATTTGCTATGATCAAGTTTGTAATCATTGCCTCACTAATTGGTATTTCGTGTAAATCCCTATCCGTTTTATCAGATATTACAAATTTTATCATATCTTTTAGAGAGATTATTCCTATTGGATGTCTTTTACTTTCTTTAACAATAACAATCTTTTTTATGTTGTATCTTGACATCATTTTTTGTGCTTTCCACAAATTTTCTTGGGGGGACAAAGTTATAACATGCTATATCATCAAGTCCTTGGCCTTGTAATCTTTAATATTTTGTTTGAATATTTTCTTGAACATTGTCCATAACCGTTATTATTTTTCTAATAGTACTTATTATATGGTTATTTGCCATGATCAAGATTTCCTGGCTTAATACTTTGGCCATTGGCGGAATTGCTACTTCTCTAGCACATATTGTTGGTCATTTGCTAAGTACATTTGTAAAATAGCTAACAAACACTTACAATGAAGTTAACAATAATACGTGCTGATAATTCCGTAATAATGTAAACCATGTTTGGAAATATTAATCTGATAGTTAGGCCACTTCCTGATAATAATATTGAGTATAAAAGAAGAAGAAGGAGAAGAGGACAAGTCTACCACTGCGGGAGATCTTGATACCTTTCCAGTCTCCAAATATATGACCAAAACAGTCATGACAGCAAACCTTGATCAAACTATACAGTCAGTTTGTAAGATTATGAGTGAGAATAATGTAGGCGGTATAGTCATTGTCAAAAGAGGAGTGAGCGGAAACGAACCAGTTGGGATAATTATAGAAAGAGACATAATCAGGAAGATCGGTGAGGCAGACCTATTCACTACTCAAACGCCTATAAGAGAATTAATGAGTAACAACCTGGTCACAATTAAGCCAAATAACACAATAAGTGATGCAATAAGACTTATGCACGGCAATAATATTCGAAGGCTTCCGGTAATTGATAATGACGGAAAAATGGTTGGAATAATCACAGATAAAGACATACTTAAGGCAGCTGCAAGGAAGAAGAGTTCTATTACAACTGCTTATATGTCTGAGGAATTTGACATTGTTGAAGACTAGACTATCTATGGCATTATTTATTGCCAATTCACATTATCTTCTTCTAGAACCCATAATGGTTAATCAGATTATTTTTAACTAAAACTACTATGCCAACAACTAGTACAGCCAATCGGAAAATAATATTTTCCAAAATATTAGTTGCAATAGATGGCTCTGATCCATCAATGTATGCAGCAGATTATGCAATCGCTATGTGTAAACAATATAATGCAGAACATTATGTCTTACAAGTTATACGTGCTGATATTGACTTATTTGGAGCATATGAAGAATCAGACTTTATAACAAGTATGAAAAATGAAGGTGAAAAATATTTGAACAAAGTTAAACTTAAGGCAGATGAAAAAAATATTCAAATAAAATCAGAAATTATTGCTTCTATAAATATAGCAGAAGGTATAGTAGATTATGCTCAACAGAAAAATATCGATTTAATTGTGGTTGGAAAGTGAGGATTATCTGGATTTAAGAAATTACTACTTGGAAATGTTGCAGCAAATACTATAAGTTATGCTCATTGTCCAGTAGTGGTAGTAAAATAAAATAGATGTACCTACTTAGGTTTTATTTTAAATATTACTTATTTCTCTTCCTTATGCAGACGAATTTGATAATCCCCCAACTGTATACGTTCTGTTAATACATGACGTTGCATATCGCCCAAGCTATCAAATTTTGCGTCACATAGTTTGCAAGTAATACTATGTTGCTCTAATAGCGCATCTTCTTTGGATGACACCGGAATCAGTTGGAAATGCTTCATCCTGGTCTTTAGCATTGATATCTTATGTTTTCTCTTAGGATTTCTAACAAGAGCAAGCTTTCACGTTTCTTAAAGATATAACATGTTATAATCAAAAGTAATGATTACTAAGATCAGCATAAACAACTGCAGCTTCTTCTAACTTCTTACGTGTGATCTAGAGCAATAACCACAGTAACCATTAGTAGAAGCCCTGTCATGACATATGCAATATTATAGATATGTTCATGACAGGAATTGGAATTGCAAATATGGGTATAGGTGCTTGTTAGTATTTGATGATAACAGTAATTATTCCGTCTATTGTGCAGCACAACAAAATTATTGTTATAATAGGTCATGTTCTATGTCTGCTAACTTACTGAGCCATTTAGTTACACAATTACAACAAGAACAAATACCTCTCTATTTGCACAATTAATAATTGAGTACCATTGCGAGGTTCTTAGAATAATACAACATAACGATAGTAATAGATTTCGATAGTGGCGGACACTTAAATTATAGCTCCATTCAGAATTTTTGATAGCATGTATTATTGGACAGGTGGGATACTCAATCTTCTGAGCTTTTCTCGATTGACGATGTTTGATATTTTTCATCTATCTGGCTTTGTTTTAATTTAAGAATA
>JBKPMB010000123.1:0-3655 GCA_046731995.1 Thermoproteota archaeon
GAAAGATTCGTTTTTGCCACTTTTTTCACTGATTCCAAATCCTGAATCTTTGATTAGTCTTCTAAATGATTGACCATTAAAAATCTCCTTTGGTTTAGGATCCCGATTAAAGTCATATGGATCAGTTAATACGACATCTGCATGTGGTTTTAGCAATCCATGTATAGAGGATAATAATTCTTCTGCCCTTACCAATTCAATCAGATTAAGAGCAAGTATCAAATCGAATTTCATAGGATTAAATGGAGCATTAAGGATATCAGCTACACAAAACTCAAGGTTTCCTTGGTTTGACTTATACATCCTCTTTCGTGCTTCCACTATAAATGAGAAAGACAAATCAATGCCTATTGCAAATGAATATTTCTTAGCAATCTGGAGAGTGCAATAGCCCACCGAACACGCCATGTCAAGAGCTAGACCATCAATTTTTGAATTTACCTCATGTACCACTCTATTGTAAAGCTCATTTGGTTTAAGATGCCAACGCAATTTGCTAAGGAGCCTATCTTCAACAAAATAGTCATAATGAGTCCACCTATATGGAATAAACCATTTGCCATCCTCTTCGTATAAGTCATTTTTGGCAAGGTTTGGGGATATATATGTGCCCCTTTCTTGAAGAAAATCTTTCATTTTATCAGTTTTGCTGTTCAGTAACCACCTGCCAAACATCATTGTTCTTCCTTCGACATATTTCACAAAATCTTTTACGACTATTGCCACCCCTTCAATTATCGGATATACAGTTTCACAATCATCACATTTTAGGAAGCCTTCCATACATTCATTTTTATTTTCACCGGTTATGTGAAGAGATTCCAATGAAAGGTGCGGTCGTTTTTGAGCGTGCTGCAAACACACAAGATGGTTGACAAAATAAGTTTTCATATATCATCTATTGATATGGAGAAGTGAGTGTAAATAAACTAGAATATAATACATGTGGTAATAGAAAAACAATAAGCGGCTGAAATTCGATACGTTCATAGTTATTCAGCAATTACTTTCATTCACAAAGGAACTCCATAATATCCTTAAAAATGAACAATGTTGAGTTATTCTCGATAGTTACGCTAGACATAAAAGAATCAGTATAAATAGAGAACCATTATTTTCGGCAATACAAGTACTCAATGATCGAAGATAGATCGTTGATACTCTCCATTATATTACCGCTAATGTTTATAATACATAAGCATACCTTCTTACTACAATAAGGGCATTTGATATCTCCCGAAATGAATGGGCAGCGTTTGTTATGAGTCTCATAGATTATCAATCTTGATGGAGCTCTCCGAATCTTTGGTAACCATTTGCATATAATATATATTCGAACACTTACACGTTAATTTAGCGTGCGAGCTAATTTATGGAAAAAAATAAGCAAAAAAAATTGCACAATGTAAGAGAAGTTGACAGCTATTCGACTCCGGATATTATACAATGTATATCCTTAAGCAAATTACACTATAGGCCAATCATACTGTAGAGGCTGAAATGGTTTCGATAAGAGATCCACCATATTGGGGAGTAGAGCCAGTTCAACCAAGAGATCGATTTCTAGGAGGAATAGATTATTTTGTATTATGGTCAAGCCTTGGAGTAGGCCTCCTAGTTTTCTCTGCAGGTTCCTTTCTCAGTGGAACTAGATTTTATGATGCTATAGTTGCAATTATAGTTGGTTCTATTACAGGCTCTACATTACTGGCTCTTGCGGGAAAAATTGGAAGTGATCATGCAGTTCCAGCATTGATTAGCATCAGGCCTTCATTCGGTGCTAAGGGGGCATATCTTCCTGCAGTATTAAATGTGATGCAACTTGTTGGCTGGACGATATTTGAGATTATGATAATGTCAAAAGCTGCCGAAATGTTAGTAGGAAAACTAATTGCATACTATATTTGGGTCATTATCATCGGATCCTTTATTGCACTACTTGGTATAATCGGACCACTTGCTGTAATAAGAAAGTGGTTAGGAAAATTTGCAGTGTGGATTTCATATGCATCTTCAATAATCATAATTGTACATTTGCTTACGTCAGGAAACTTTTCTAGAATATTATTGTCCGCAGGCAATGGAATGTCTTTCTTTTCAGCACTGGATATTGTAATAGCTATGCCTATATCTTGGATGCCACTTGCAGCAGATTATAATAGGTTTGCAAGGAATAGTAAAGATGCATTTAAAGGTACCTTTATAGGTTTTGCAATAACAAATGTCTTGTTTTATTTTGGAGGGCTAATGCTTGGTATTTCTGACACAGTAGGAATAATAAGTGCCATTCAATCAATCCTTTTTGGATTTCTTCTATTAGTTCTTCTTACAGATGAGGCAGATAATGCATTCGCAGACGTTTATTCAGCCGCAGTTTCTACACAGAGCATATTTAGAAAAATCAAACAGCGATATTTGATAATTGGCTTTGTTATTCTAAGTGTTGTTCTTGCAATAACTATTTCAATCGAAACTTATGAAACATTTATTCTTTTAATTGGAGCAGTTTTTGTACCATTATTTGGCGTTGTTTTGTCTGACTATTACATAATCAAGCATAGAAAATACACGTATACTATGATGTATGATGAAAATGCATTGAAAATCGGCTTTCCTGCAATACTTGCATGGTCTGTGGGTGTATTTCTATATTATATTTTGTCTTCACTTTCTCCAATTCATATCCCTAATTGGCCTGCGATAGGAGCAACTATCCCAAGTTTTATTGTATCATCTCTGCTTTATATTATCATAATGAACATTAGACCGCAAGGTTATTTGCTAAAGAAAATCTAGTTTGCAATATCCGCATTTGTTGGTTTCTATAAAATTTTCCTTAACCTGTTCATTATAACAAATATTCCAGAAATGTCTTACCTTTGCATGATAACATAAATTAGATGTCTCTTTATAAAAATACATGATATCAGATGGAGTTATCTTCGGAAGCTAAACTTTCAGTATTAGACCTTCAAGCGCGATATTTTATGGATGATGGTGTAATAAAGGCGGTAGACAATATTAGCTTTACAATAAATAAAAATGAATCGTTGGGTATTGCTGGAGAGTCAGCCTGTGGTAAGAGCAGTCTCGGTGCTGCTATTTTAAGGATAATGCAACCGCCAGGTAAGGTGATTGGAGGCAATATCATACTGGACGGTATTGATATTGCAAAACTTTCTGATGCTGATTTCAACAAAAGAATCCGATGGAAAAAGATATCTATGGTTTTTCAAGGAGCTATGAATTCGCTTGATCCGGTTTATACTATTGGCTATCAGCTAAGAGAAATTTTAGAGCAGCATAACTTCAAAGGGAGCATTGATGATAAAATTTCAGAATCCCTAGAACAAGTTGGATTAGATCAAAGTGTATCAAAGAAATATCCTCATGAATTGAGTGGTGGAATGAAACAACGTGTAGTCATAGCTATGGCTTTATTGCTTGAGCCTGATGTTGTGATAGCTGATGAGCCGACTACAGCATTGGATGTTCTTGTTCAAGCACAGATAATCAACCTACTAAAGAGGTTGAAAAAGGAAAAAGCAATGACAATAATCATTATAACACACGATATGGCGATTATTTCAGAGATTGCAGACAAGATCGGTATAATGTATGCGGGTCAAATAGTGGAATTTGGAAGTGCTATTGA
>JBKPMB010000124.1:0-4371 GCA_046731995.1 Thermoproteota archaeon
TGTCTGATAATCAAATCAGGTAATCTAAATAGGTAACAATATCGTTTTTTATTGATCGGTTTCATCCTCATCATAGTCATCCTCATCATCATATGATGTCATGTATTGTCATCTTAATTTCAATTTGGCCCAATCTTTAAAAGGAAGCCAGTTGACTTCAGGATACTCTTGATGAAGACTTGTAATTTCTATGCCAGTTCCTACTCTTTCATACCAATCATACATACGAGCCATATCTTCATTTGCTTGATATACTTGCTCTAATGGGATCGATACATATCTAATCATGTATCCTAACACATTGGATAAAATTTTAACAGCTTGTTCTCCTGTAACTTCATCAGATGCAATATCTATTCTCTTTCCTAAAAAGGGCTTACGACATTCAAGAACGAGAGCTGAGAATTCTGCGATATTTTGAAGAGCACTTTGTTGTAAAGTAGTAGACGGAGATAAAGGTAAAGCCAGTTGACCCTGCTTTAATCCTGGACCAAGCAAGTTTTCCATAAAAAAGGTAGGACCAATAATAGTATAAGGAATTCCAAGATTTTTAATATGCTGCTCGACTTTGTATTTACTTTCAAAATGAGGAATACCTGTTTTTTTATCAGCATTTGCAACTGAACTGTAGACTAGGTGTTCTACTTTGTTCTCTTTAGCTACGTCAGCCATCAATTTTCCTCTGCGAATTTCACCTTCGATTCCATCTTCAAATGGCGTTCCCATTAGAAATATTGAATCTACATCTTTTACTACATGCTTTAATGAATCAGAATCATCAAGATCCCCCTTCACTATGTTAGCTCCTTTATTTCTTAGGTCTTGAGCTGCAGATGATTGAGTATTTCGTGTGAGTGCATATACTTTATGTTTCTTTTGAAGCAATAATCTAGCTAATGAGCCACCTTGCTGCCCAGTTGCACCTGTTACCAGAATCTTTCTTTGATTAGTGACCATTATAGAAACACGTGATAATTATTCAAAGTGTTATTTAACTATGGTATTAAGTTGGAAATAATCAACTATACAATTAAAAATCTAGTTAGTTTGAGATAACTACGAGACATAAATAGTAAAATTGGTATATTTTTGTATATATGCCAAAATCATTACTTATGTACAATCAGGCAGAAAGGTTTACAACCAAAAATATAATTTGGAGGAGAATAAAATAATGTTGGAACAATCACAAGACATAGCTAAAAGAACTAATGGAAAAGAGAAGAATCATAATCAAAGAGATGTTTTAGGCATATATCATGTTACAGCTATAACTAGTGATCCTCAAAGAAACATTGACTTCTATACTGACATCTTGGGTCTTCGGTTTGTAAAACTTACGGTAAATCAAGATGACCCGACATCATATCATCTTTATTATGGTGACGAGTTAGGATGTCCAGGTACAATTCTTACTTTCTTTCATTGGCCAAACATACCTAAAGGACATAGAGGAACAGGTGAGGTATCTGCGGTATCTTTTCTTATCCCTGAAAATTCTATAAACTATTGGATGGATAGATTTAAGGATAAAAAAATAGAGTTTAGAGGACCGTATAAACGATTTGAAAACGAGCAAGTAATAACATTCCATGATCCAGACGGACTAGAATTGGAACTTGTTGCTCATAACTCTGCTACTGAAAATAGAACTGCTAATATCTGGAAAGAAGGTCCAATTCCTGTTGAACATGCTATAAGAGGCTTCTATTCTGTGACTCTGTCAGAGGAAGGGTATGAACGTACTGCGTCTATTCTAACCACTGAGCTTGGGTTTGTACCTACCAGTCAAGATGGAAATCGCTTCCGATATGAAATTCCCAATTCATTATCATCCTCTCCTAATGAGCAAAAAGAAGAAGAAGAAAATGCAAGAGGTGCCAATATTGTTGACGTTGTTTGTATTCCTAATACATGGAAGGCCGCTATAGGAATTGGATCAGTGCATCATGTTGCATGGCGTACGCCTACTGATGAACAGCAAATGGTCTTGCGCAAAAATATAGTCAAAGCTGGACTAACTGCAACTCCTGTAATTGACCGGCTTTACTTTCATTCTGTGTACTTTCATGAACCTGGTGGAGTGCTTTTTGAAATTGCTACCAATCCTCCTGGCTTTACTGTTGATGAAAAAGCAGAAGAACTTGGAACACGCTTGACATTACCCAAATGGCTCGAATCTATGCGTAAGGATCTTGAGGCAGTTCTACCGCCAGTGCGTTTACCTATAAAGGAAGAAAGGACAACAGGTATTAAACAAAGAACAAGAGCAGCAATCTCATCAAAAGGGGCATAAGTAAAATGGTCAGGACTAAAACCGATCTTAGTTTCATTCACCGTTTTATACCTCCAAAATATATACCTAGCGACGAGAGAGCAAAACAACGAGCAACAGAAGGAAAAGCCTTTACAACTTTTCTCCTACTTCACGGTACTGGAGGAAACGAACAAGATCTAATTCCATTGGCATATGAACTAGATAAGAGAGCAGCAATACTAAGTCCTAGAGGAAAAGTATTGGAAAATGGTATTACACCCAGATTCTTTCGCAGACTAGCAGAAGGAGTTTTTGATTTGGAGGATTTGAAATTCCGTACAAATGAACTAGCAGACTTTGTAATTGATGCATCAAAAACTTATAATTTTGATTTGCAACACGTAATAGCTGTAGGATATTCTAATGGTGCAAACATAGCAGCCAGTATGCTATTGCTTCGTCCAGAAATACTCTCTTCTGCTATCCTTTTTCGTGCTATGGTTCCACTTGTACCAGAAACATTGCCAGATCTTAGTGACAAACATATCTTCATGTCTCCTGGACTTTATGATCCAATAGTTTCAAGGCAAGAGGCAGACAGGCTTTTTGGCTTATTCAAAAAAGCGGGTGCCGACATTTCACTCAGTTGGCAAGAGAGTGGCCATGAATTAACAATGGATGAGATTCGGAAAGCAAGAGAATGGTTAGTACATTCTGCTTCTTCTTTTGCTTAGTGATTTCGTATATATGTTGATTGTTACATACTAAATTGGGATTTGATTCAACGTGACAGACTATAATAAACATTAATGCCAATATCATAAAGCAGTTCTACGATGTCAAATGATCAGAATGTGATAAAATATGCTAAGCATAACAAGGTTAGAATAAAAGCAGACATAAAAAGACAGGAAATTACTAAAATGCTTTTAAACTTCTTTGAAGAAATCAAAGATAAACCTACAGGTATGAAAGGATTTATGGTAATGGATGACTTGCAAGATATACAAGAATCCGTTGTACTTACCTTCTGGGAAAGCAGAGAAGATATGGATTATTTTTATAAACCAGAAAACAAGATCTTATCTGACCTAGTTGAAAAGCTAAATCCTTCATTTGAGCAATTGCCAGTGAGAAAGGATTATCATGTAGCTAAATTCAAAGTATAGTATTAATGTAAAGTCAAATATAATATATGTCAATCATGGTTACCTTTGCAGATAATGAAATTTTTTCTATGCCATATAGAATACTAAAATCAAGATAACGATTATCAATATACTTTGATATATTAATGCAGTTTTATAGTCATAATGCCATCACTGTATAATACATCCCAACACAGATTATACAGCTAATGGCGGTTGTTCCGTGATTCCCATTTATCTATCCACTTTTCTAGACCTATGAAAATGGCATCTAATTCTTTTGCTAAAGGCGTAATCTTGTATTCTACTCTTAGTGGACTATCTTCAAAAACAGCTCTTCTAGTAACAAGGCCTTCTTGCTCTAACTGTTTAAGCTTTTTTGCCAGTACATTGCTACTTATTCCTAGTAGTCGTTTTAATTCATTAAAGTGCAAATTGTCATTAGCACTTAGGTGTCGCAAAATCAGTAACGACCATTTCTTTCCAATGGTATCCCATATTCCTAAAGCTTTGCATACATCAGCAGCTATTTTTTTGCTTTTGATTTTAGTTTCGTCTTCGGGCTCCATATCAATTCTTTTGCAGATCCTGTGCAAGCGAATTGATAAGTTCTCTAAATTCATGTGAACGGCTATCCTTTGTTTTATCCCATACTCTCTTGAACTTTGGAATTGTCATCATTGATTTGGCAGTTGCTTCCCATCGTGACCAAAGCTCTGCATCAATCATTTTCGTTCTGTATAGACGGAAAATGAATTCTAACATATCAAAGGACTGGATTATGATATAGTATTGTTGGGGATTGTCAACTAAGGAATAATATTTAGAAACTACAGGACTTTCCTGTGACATTTGTAAATATTCCTTGCTATTAATATTATTAAAAAGAAGCTGCATTGTGCTGGCATATGCCTGTTGTACACTTTGACTGGACATACTTTTTTTCATTGCTGAGAATTGAAGTAT
>JBKPMB010000125.1:0-5021 GCA_046731995.1 Thermoproteota archaeon
TCCGTATGTTTGTTGCAGAGCAGAAACTTCATTTGCAATACCAATAGTTGCAATGCCTATTGCAGCAATAGTTAGATAATCTTTTACTTTTGCAGAACCCAAATTTCGTGTAATAATATAAAATGCAAGTCCAAACAGAACACTACTTCCAATAGTGCCAGCTCTAAATACAAGCCTAAAATAGAAGCGATATGGAATATCTGATGACAATGAGAATATTAGGCCGCTTCCAACCAGATACAACACCAAAGGAATGGCAAGGATAATCCAGAACGTTAAATCAAGCTTTCCTGTTCTCTTATAGTAGTATCCTAAGAGAAGGGCGGTACCTGCCCAGGTTAATATGTATGGCAAAAGTGAAGTCCAATAGATAATTTGGTTGTAAAGATCCAAGAGTGAAGAAGGTACTATATATAGCGTCGTAATATGCGGATTTACAACTTTATACTCTATCTCGCCATGATATTTTTCAAAAGTTTCGTAAATAAAAGATGATTGTAGAATCGCTCCTGCGGGTGATTTTTCTTGTACTACTTGTGCTAGCAATAGTTTGTCAAAAGCATCTCCAGCTATAGATATTGCAATCGAAGCTGCTGCGAGCCCATAAAGCAAAAGTACAAAATTTCTCTTGTTTGGGATATACCATGAGAAAAATTTTAAAGCAAGTATCCCCATAATAATAGTTGCTGTTATTGAAGCAGTTGCATTAAAAGAATAAGTCAAGGATTCTGTTCCATTGCACAAACTGAAGTACCCTTGACAATATGTGATATTATTATACAAGATATAAAGCAAAACGCCCAGTAGTGAAAATTGAACTAGTATAACTGCAGTATGCATAGTTCGGATTAGCTGAGATTTGGCCCTCAGATCTTTGGTAATGTATGTTGTAAACCCTAAAAGAATCCAGGATCCGATTCCATATCCAATTCCCGCAGTCAGTATAAAAAGTACGATTTGGGAGGTATTATTAAAATATAAGATCTGACGGGTAGTAAATAAATCTAGTATTACAAGTGTAATTATAACACCTGCAATAGCAATAGATACATTCCTATTTCCGATGAGACGGCTAATGGATGCAAGTTTCTGCATTCTCGAACTCACACATAGATGAGCCTATTGATATTGCTCACAACTATTAATGCTTGTTGCAATAGTCAATGATGGATTAAGTGCTAATTCGACATATGTAAAAAATTGTATTGTTTATCTTAATGGATTTGTAAAATTTTCCTGTATCAAAAAACGATACTGGATAATTTTTGCTCTTTGGAAGAAGAATAAGTAGGGAGACCACAATGACACATATAGACATAACCTCGCTGCAGCTCAAGGGTTTATAAAGTATCTATATGGCATGTATCCAAATAAGAATACACACAGAGCATAATCATAATGAGCCAATCCCATTGCTCTTCAAATTGCGTAGGTATCAAATACACAATAGTAAAAGATTTTTCTCGTACCGTCTAGATCTACTGCACAGGTACGGGGGAGTCGACAACATTAGACGGTACAAGAATATATGCGGTTGCCTACGTACGGTGTGCATAGAGAGGCGAGTTCTTGATTTATTAACTTTAGATAACTAAGTTAACCAAGATTAAGATCTTGAGGTGTTAATGATGCCCCCATTATCATAGCCAACCTCTATGTTTATTTCGTCTTTAACTGTTCAATAAAGAATTCTAAAATACATAAAACAGTGATAGATGACTTACTAGTATAGCATATTTTGCTGACAGTCTAGAGGCACTATATTAAATTATAACATGTATGAATATTTTGTGTTATCTTTTTAGTAATTTTTTTACAGGTATTAATAATGATTCGATAGATTTGTCTACACCCACAAATATGAGAGAAACTCCGACTCCTAACAAAATACCACCTACTACATCTAGCGGATAATGACCGCCTACATATACCCTAGATATGCACACAAGGGATGTCTCTATAGCTAATAATGATGATATCATAAGCTTTCTTGGTGTATTGTTGAATAACAGCAAAGCTACAGTTGCTCCCGCAGATACGATTAATGCATGTCCAGAAGGAAAAGCAAATTCAGAGTCTGCACCGATCAAATAGTCCGATTTTGGTATTATGGGTCTAGGTCTTGCTACGGCATCTTTTGCTATTGCTCCTATAGGCAGAAGAACAATCATAGATAACGCAATGACTACAGCTGTCTTTTTGCCTGTCCAACCACCTAATACAAACAAGAGTATAATTGCAACAGGCCAAAATACTTCTCTTCCATAGTTTGTTAGCAAGATCATCAATTGGTTAATCATGTTGTAATGGGAACTGTTTATATGCAGAAAAACTAATGCGTCTGCCCTGGCGATAAGCGAAGAGTAGCTATTAGCATTAATAGTGTTACCACTACTGTTAAAATTAAATCTTGGCGAAATCAATATAGAAAGTGCAATGAACAAAACAAGTATAGCCGCAGATGCTACAATATATTTGTTCAACCCATACAGAGAGCATTTTTAAATAGTTATTTATAGATGTTTGTGCCTGCTTAAATATTCGATTCATCTGTTAATATTATATAGTGACATGAGCGACAAGAAAGAAGAAGGGAAAACAACAATAACGTCAACAACAACTGCATCATCAACAACAAGAACAATTCTACTCCAGGGTAATGCCTACGAGAATTTTATAAATGCTAAAGTCAAAGGAATCAGAGAGGACATACACTTTTGCATTGCGCATATTTATACAATTTCAAAAAGTGGAGTATGTAAGTGATCTGCTTTCATCTACCGATCCTAAATGATTGAGGCCAAAATAATCGCTTGGATAGTAGATATGAAAAAGAAACAGCAGATATCGGCAGCAACTATCGCCACCTCTATAATGACGAATAGGTACGCTGAGAGAAGCAGCGGGTATGGTGTAATAACCTGCTGCCTGAGTATGCCGATCATAGAGTGTGGATACTAGCTAACTAGTATTCTATGATACAGGGTATCAGGACATTGAACATATTAAAAATCTGGCTTAACATGGATATCTAATATTAATAATCTAATCCATATTTTGTATCCAAGTAAAATAAGGAAGTGCTAGTTAATGTCTTGTAGGGGAATATGTATACGTCACAAAGCATTAAGTCGCTATACTGTTGGACACAAACGATGCAGAAGTTGTGATCTATTCTTAAAATGGGAAGGATTACGCTGTCCTTGTTGCGGATTCAAACTAAGAACAGCACCAAGAAATTTTAGGTTAAATGCGAAGTTAAGAGAACAAAGAGCTATAGAGGAAGCTCAAAAATCAGAATATTATAGAGTAATACACATTTAGCTAAGGAAGAAAGGAAGAGTGAGATCATAAACAATGAAGAAGAGAATTTTTGTGGTGGATGACGAACCAGACATTAACCTAACCATAAAGATAGCTTTAGAAGAAGAAAATAGTTTTGAAGTTGATGCATTTGATAATCCAGTTATAGCATTAGACAACTTCAAAAAAGGAGTATATGATCTGTTAATATTATATATTAAAATGCCAAAAATGCATGGTTTTGAGCTATATCGAGAAATAAGAAAGATTGATAGTCATGTTAAGATATGTTTTCTAACAGCAGGAGAAATGTACTATGAAGTATATGATGATATTTTCAATGAAAATCAATTCATAATGGCAATTATTGATGACTTGAAGAGGATAGCGATATAACGATAACATAACAAAGTTGGATTTTGTAAGATATTATTATTCCTATTAGTTAGTTATTTATTTATTGAATTTACGATACAATGCTATTATGTTGTTACATGTCCTACATCTGTATTCTCCCTTTTCAATAAGGATAACACCTTGTCCTAATTCTTCATTTGGATTTTCATAGGTAATTGCTGGAGAACTAGGATATTCTTTTGAACATTTATTGCAATAGTATTTTGTAAATCTATCTTCATTTAATCTTCCTATATTGCTTAGAAATATGTGAGGTACTCCTAAGCTAGCTTTAAGTTCTTCTTGCTCTGTTAGTTTGGCAAAAGCATAACCACCAGATCCTAATAATTTCTTCTCCTCTAGATCTTCATTATGGCTCATAAATATATATGTATATATTTAATATCTAATCTGGTTCTATCCCATATGACAACAAGAGTTTCTTGTACTCTTACCATTAGCTTCTATAGCTTTTTTTATCATCTGATCTACCTTTTCTCTACTATCAGCAGATAACGCTAAAAGTACTTCTGTATATTTTGAAGTATCACAGATTTCATATTTTGTAAATGTTTTAAAAAAGTTCCCAACTAAGAGCATGACGAATATAGATGAAACCCAGTCCAAGTCACTCTATCTCACATCAGGAAGTATCATAGTTTAACACAGTATCTGTTGTATCAAATGCATCATTTTTAAAGTACAATACTATAATGGTACCCTAAAAATTGCGCAAGGAATTAATCACAAGTCTTAAAAATCTACTGTTATTCCTTTATTATGAATTGATTTGATTTCAAACTGCAGGCACTTCACATTAAGTCCTGTAAAAATCAATAAATATATTGTCAATTTGATATGTCGTAAATGCGGTTTATCTTGTGCTATGTGGGAATCTGATTTAATCGAAGGGCCAGTTACAGATTATACTGATGCAAATAGAGAATTATTAAAATAAGTCCAACCAACATATTTTAAAAGAAACACACAGATATAATGAACTGCTGATTAAACAAAATAGATTATCGATTTGATGATTGAGCGCAAACCTGCAGGGGAAAAGAGATATGTCGTCATATCCCCAAAAATGACATGGAAAATCCCCGCATAACGATTTTTTGGTTAGCAATCTATATCTGCAACTATTCTATATAATAGATCATATAATGAATGGCCACATTCAAGGTTAGGTTAGGGTAGATATGACAATTTCAGGTGTTAGAAACCTAGGAATTGAACATTCGGGATGGACAAAGGAGTAGGTAGATACTTTAAATGAACACATAAAGCGAGTGGCAATATTTCTAAAGTCATATTAGCAT
>JBKPMB010000126.1:0-10978 GCA_046731995.1 Thermoproteota archaeon
CCACCTCGGGCCTCATTAGATGTATAGGTGGAATTACACCTGAGCTAACCATTTTTCTTATATTAGTACCCTTTAATTCCTCTTTGAATTTTGTATCGTGAGGACAATTTCTATCATTAGCATAGCTCAAACATTTCTTGCAGTAATAAAATGATGGAAAGAAAACCGGCCGAATATCAAGATCTGGGTACTCCTTAAATATCTCATGGGCTGCAAAAGGGTGATAATAATCTCCAACTCCAGCATGATCTCTTCCAACTATAAAGTGAGAACATCCAAAATTCTTCCTCATGATGGCATGATGAATTGCCTCCCTTGGCCCGGCATATCTCATTTCAGTATGTAAAGTTACAAACATAGCTCTATCTTTTGGATAGTAGTTTTCCATAAGTGATTTGTATGCTGCTAGAATTATCTCATCCCTAAAATCGCCAGGTTTTTTCTTTCCAATTAAGGGACTTATAAATAAGCCATCATAAATATTAAGAGCAGCTTTTTGCAACATCTCGTGTGCAATGTGAGGAACATTCCTTGTTTGAAATCCGACTATGGTTTTCCATCCTCTCTTTGTTATCTCTGATCTAGTTTCAGTAGGATGCATTCTATATGCTCTCAAGGGTGATTGCGGAATTCTTTTTATAACTTCAATCTTGCCACCAACAAGCCAGTCTTTCATATTTGTCATCTTATTTACACCGGGATGCCCTATGTCAGACGTTTGATAGATTAATTCCATTGCAGCACGTTTATCAAATGGATAAATATCTTCTACATACAGGATTCCAAAATTATCCCCACCTTCTCTTAAATATACATCTTTGAAATCTTTCATAGCTTGTGCAGTTTGTTTGTCAACATCTAAAATTATAGGAATAGTCCATGCCAAGCCGTTTTTTAATCTCCCAAGTTTTAGAATACTTTGGAAATCGTCATGTGCTACAAAACCTTCAAGCGGGCTGAAAACCCCATCTGCAATATTTTCTACGTCGTTCCGAAGATCTGCGCTAATATCTAATGACGGCATATCATCATTGGATTCAATGTCTGAATTGGCAACACGCACTCTGTTTACAAGTGTACCTCCATGAGGCTTTGGTATTCCGTTGCTGTTACTCAATCTTATTTTCCTATTTTTTTATCTCGCCTAGCAGAATCCCAGTGCAGACCACATTCTTTATGCTCTGCATTCTCCCACCACCACCTTCCAGACCTAGGGTCTTCGTTTGGTAGGACTGCTCTTGTGCATGGTTCGCAGCCGATACTTGGATAACCTCGATCGTGTAACTTATTGTACGGGATATCATTTTTGTGAATATATGTCCAGACGGCTTCACTTGTCCAATCTGCTAGCGGGTTGACTTTGACAATGTTATTATGCAAATAATCAACTTCAATTTTCTTGGCATTAGCTCGTGTTACTGTCTGTTCTCGCCTCAATCCCGTAATCCAACCATCAAGTTTGCCAAGCGCCCTGTTAAGTGAATGTACTTTTCTAACCTCGCAGCAAAGCTTTCTATTACTAACGCTCTCGTACATTAGATTCACACCTTTTGATTGAACCATCTCTTCTACCTCACTTTGATTAGGAAAGTAAACTTCAATGCTTATGCCATATCTTTTGCGAATCTCATCCATAATTTCATAAGTTTCCTGATTTAGCCTGCCCGTATCCAAGGTGAAAACCCTCGTCTTTATTTTGTCAATGTGTGTCATTAAATCTATAATAACTACATCCTCAGCACCAAAACTAGATGCAAGACCAATTCTTAATCCATAAGTATCTATAGCCCATCTTAAAATATCATATGCAGACATACTTTCCATCTCATCTGAAATTTCTTGAATTTGTACAGATGTTGGCTTGGATGTATGTTTTTTCGGTGGCTCAGACAACAGATATTCTCTACATTGAAGACTTATAACATTATTCGTCCTAAAGCTCTTATCCAAAGATGAATTAATAATGCTTATTCATCTAATTACAGAAATTGTAATAAAGAAAATGCAACTATGAAACAATGCATAGGTATTGCTCGGATCATATAGATTTTTCGACGATTTATTAAGTTAAGTCAGAAGTTTTGTTTATTAACAAGTGATCTTATACATTACCAATAATAAAATTAGTAGTTGTTAGGGGAGGGCGCGATTGACTGATACATTCTGGGATACTATAAAAGAATATGAACAACTTGGCTTCGACCCTCTAAGATGGATCCCCGTATGCTCTAACGAAGTAAATAGATATGTTCTTCAATCATCCTTAACAGAGATTAAGAGAAGCTCTGTAAGGATAGACCCAAACTGGTTTGATGCTTTTTACTACACCGATGGCAAGTCCCCTGAACTTACTAGAAGAGTATATGACTTCAATGAGCTCGAGATTGAAAGAGAAGTTGAAATCAAACGAGCTCTTGCAATGTTTCGGATCCATAAAGAAATTGGTGAAGATCCACTGCTACTATCATGTACGCTGAGAAAGTTCTTGAGACGTTTTCATTCAAAATTTGGAATAAAAAAAATTAGCACGAACTTAACAGCGCATCATGATGCACAGTGCGCAGTCTTAGATTATATTGACTTGCATAGAGGCAGCAAAATCGGGTATATTGTTGCTAGTAATTCTACCACACAAATAACTGATGCAACTCAAAGGCCAGATTCAGAGATTCATAGTGGTATTGCTCTAACAGCTGCAATGGAAAATCTAAACCTTCTTGGATGCACATCGGGATTCAGGCTGTTTCCTGTATATGATGCTCCAAATGATGACCTGTTAGATACGATAAGACGAAACCTTGATGCATTTACTTCACGATATGATTTGGCTATGGAAGACTACAGCTCACTTAAAATTGGGAAGATGTTCTTTGGTGCGACTGCGCTTGCAAATACTGTGAAAGAGTTACCCACTAGATATGATCAAGTAGAGCAAGGAATGCAAATCATTGTTTCAGATAAATTTGGAGCAGTTCCTGCTTTGAGCCTTTATATGCTAACAAAAACCGATCCCGATAATATAGAGAAAATCGAACAGAACCAGATTTCGCTAAATGTTCTTTCATCTGCAAAGGATAAACTTATAAAAACTTTAACTGAGCCCAATTTTTCGATAGGCAAAATAATCTCAAGATATTGTCCTGATTTTGGAGCTATCTTTGATAAATATGCACACATAACTGCTGTTTACCCTATTACAACAGATGGAATTTTTGCAATACAAAAACTTGCAGAACTGACAAACTCTTATATTGTAATTAATGATCTTCCAATTAAGCATGAGGAAATTGCAAAATATGTCACAAGAGAATTTTTAGTTGATAATGCAACTGCCTCATCAAATGGATGTCATCTAATAGTTGCTCCAAATGATCTAGCAAAATCCATTACAGGAGATTTGAAAAAGCATGGTTTTGAACCTGCAGTAATCGGATTCATTGCAAAGAAAGAAAGGCCGTTTATATCTTTTGAAAAGGATATCAGGCAGTATGTCGCTTCTAGAGCAAGGATCGATAAATTAAATATGAATAAGAATTGACCGCTGTTTAGTAATATAAACTGAGCATTGTTATACTAGTATAAAATTACCATCATTGATTTGTATACATATGCAGTTGGCGGTAAATTTGTAACGCTTAGATATGAAAATGAAATTTATGAAGGCTGATATATTTGGTTACTTGGGATCATATCTAAATGTATGTGATCTCCTTTTGGGTTATTGTCTTCGTTAATGACATCATAATTAGGGCCTAGGGTTTTGCCTTAAATGTGTTACTAGTTTCGCTAGATACAAAATAAAATCGATTTCTTCTTTCTTAACACAAGCAATCTGCACCGCCTGTATGCATTGATAATTATTAAGAGCATATGGGCAATTATCACCAAAAATCCTCAAGAATTCTTATTGTGTTATGGTGCTTCTCTCGAGTCACGTGCAGGGTTTACTTCTTGATAGCCAACAGTCATAACAGATAAGCGCTTGTATGTTATGGCCTTCTAACTTTTAGAATTTTAGTTGATAGAACGATTATGATCTCTAAGTTTTACGGCATCAATAAATCTTGCAATTTGCTAGGAGAATCTTCTTTAACAGTGCAACACAGTGTAGCACTTTGCAGGAAGGCTTAAGTAGAGTAAATCTAAAAAGACTATCATATGCTAGTTGCCAGACATGTGCGATGCCTCATTAGATAACAATTTGGGAGTGCTACGCATAAAAGCCAGGCAGATGTCTTATTAAAAATTGATTATAAATTTTTGCATACAACAATAACAATTTTGAACATGCCTAAATAATGAAAAACTAAAAACAATCTAACAAATGTATTCAAACACAGCTATAACACAACTAGCGTAAAGCTCATGCAGTATCACGTATTTGATTTATAATTTAATGCAATAAATAATTGGTAAATATGTATTGCACTTCAATAAAAAAAGGATTGGATGATGTTGTGTATTGGTGTATACGCATCAGATCGATTTACGATTTCAATAAATCTTGGCAGCAAATGCTTGTTGCATATTCGAGCCAAAAGCTACTGACAACACCACGACATTGGTAAGCTAAGACCATACATTACTGGCTTAGAACTCTCTACATAGACTTAACAAATATGTTAACGTTTTTGGTTTTTCTTGTTGACAATTAGCAAATCTGCGAGAGCTTCGACAGCTTCATTATTATATATGATAATATATATAAATTATTTCAGCATCTTTTTATTGTTGCCTGTTTGCATCTGTACGTTGTGGGTAAAGGCAAGGTCATAGTCATTGAAGGAATGGACAAGGCTGGTAAGACTACACAATCACGGTTACTTCTTGGTGCTCTGAAACTGTTGGGTAAAATTTGTGTTATGATTGATTTGCCCGATTATACAACCCCGATTGGAAGCGAGATCAGGGCATTTTTAGATGGCAAGCGAGATTATCCTAATGAACTAAAACACATGCTTCTTTCTGCCAACAGGTGGGAAAAGAAGAGAGAGATAGAAAGTATGATAGATAATGGTACAATAGTAATATTGAATCGATACTACCAATCAAACCTAGTTTATGGAATCTCTAATGGTCTTAGCATTAACTGGTTGCTTAATTTAGATAAGGGCTTGCCAAAAGAAGACCTCGTCATATTACTTGATGTTAATCCAAACACCTCATTTCAACGTGCAGAAGCAGAATATCGCGATGTATTTGAAATGAACCAGACGTTGCTATTAGAAGTATACAAGAACTATCGTAAGCTTGCAAGGAAATTCAAATGGAAGATAGTAAATGGTGAAAAAAGTAAAGAACAAGTTCATGGTGACATAATGAACATTATAAAAAGGACTTTGAAAGCTTAGTGAATAAGCAATAACGTGGATAAGCAATCCTTTCATGGTTGACCAAACTTTAATTTTATCCCTCTACAAACAATTGGTTGCATAGTAATAATGAGATTTGATGGCGAAATCACTGATCCCGTTCATCGATATCTCCGATTCTCGGCAGTAGAGAAGGATCTCATAGACACTCCAATCTTTCAACGTTTGAGGAGAATCAGACAACTTGCCGGAGCTCACCTTGTCTATCCTGGTGCACAGCATTCCAGATTTGAACATTCGCTTGGCACAATGCACGTAGCTGGCTATGCAGGCGAAGCTCTTCTCGCTAAAGGATACCTTGATGACGAAGATGAAGTTCAAAAATTGCGGCTTGCGGCTCTACTACACGATGTGGGTCACGGACCATTTTCTCACCTATTTGAAGAGGTACTAGAGTTGAAACGCAAAATAAGCCATGAAGAGATTGGCAAGCAAATGATATCTCAAAGCTCTCTGAGTGACACTTTGAAAAAGCACGGTTATAATCCATCCGATATATGCAGATTATCATTTGGCGAATCAAAAATAAAATTTTTGAATGAGATCATTGCTGGTGGACTATCCTCAGACCTAATGGATTATTTGTCAAGAGATGGATTGTTTACAGGAGTAGAATATGGAAAAATTGACTATCATCGAATAATAAGCTCGTTTGAGGTAGTACAAAGTGGCCGCTTAGCCATCAATAGGTCTGCCTTGTACTCATTTGAGTCAATGTTGATCTCTAGATATGAAATGTTCAAGGCAGTCTATTTTCATAAAACCGTAAGATCTGCAGAAGTAATGCTCTTGAATTCGATGTTGCTCGCCGATGAATATTTGAACTTAACCAATACATCCATTAATAGTTACATAGATATGACAGACGAAATTATCTTGGGGCGTATGTGCTCGCCAAATAACGGCGATAAGATTGCAATCAAGCTAGCGACAGATTATAAGGATAGGAGATTATTAAAATGTGTTTATGAAAAATTTGTACATAAACGTGATAGACTATATAGTAAAATGGACAGACAAGCATTGGATAGCCTAGAATTACAAATAGCTGATGCTGCAGACGTTAAAGAAAAAACAGTTTTTGTTGATGCATCGAGAGCTCCATCTATGCCACTTACTCCTACCAAACGTGAAATAAACTCTGTACTGCTTGTTGATAAAGATTGGGCATATGAAACTCCAATCTCGGAAATTCCACTTATAGATTCAATCACAGGTTTTCTTGACATGCTACGTGTATATACATATTCTGAAAACAGAAATGCCGTCGAACAATCTACTAAAAAGGTGCTTGGCAATGAAGGTTTTGCATAGACAAAACTCGCAGATGCTCTATACTAATACTAACAAAATGACTGACACGCGAGAAAGAATAGTTATTAAATTAAGTGGTAGTATCTTCAGCCAAGATCTCCATAACAATTCTATTAAGAAATACGCTGAAATGTTAGGTTACATTAGCAAAAAGGTACACCCGATAGTTATTGCAGGCGGTGGCAAAATTGCACGTCTATACATTAACCTTGCACGAAGCCTTGGTTCAGATGAGGCTACACTTGATATTATGGGTATTGAGGTATCGAGATTAAACGCAAGGTTGCTAATTGCTGCGCTGGATGGTCTAGCGTATTCGCAGGTTCCAACTGATCTGGAAAATGTGGCAATAGCAGTACAAAGTGGCAAAATAGTAGTTGTAGGTGGTTTACACCCTGGACAAAGTACCAATGCTACTTCCGCATTGATAGCTGAAAAGATAAAAGCATCGAAATTTCTAAATGCTACTGACGTGGATGGTATTTATAATACAGATCCAAACAGAGATAAAAAAGCAAAACTATTCAAAGAAGTTACCGTAGAGCAATGTCTGAAGATCCTTCAAAGCGAAAGTTCTATGGCTGGAAGATACGACCTTATGGATATTGTTGCTTTAAAAGTGATTGAACGCTCAAGTATTTCCACAAGAGTCTTGCGTTCAGATATAGCTAATATCAAAAATGCAATTAACGGTAAACATTGGATAGGCACTGAAATTGCGACAATTAAGAAACGGTTTTAATATCACCTTTGAATTCCTCTAATCCATCTTTTATCATATTTTTGTAAATTTCTTCTCCCTTTTGTAATGGAAGCGGTTTAGATTGTGCCTTTGCATAGCCATCATTGTCACAGATAAACAACATTGCTTGATCACCTGATCTCATTTTACCTACAAGCATTTCTTCACCCACAGGTTCGAAGCCCGTCCTTTGCTGTTTGATAGTATATGTCAGCATTGCATAGCCTGCATAGTCAAATAGTTTCATCTGAGCCTTTCTTGCTCTCTCTTGACCTAGGATCGCTGCCTTGTGGTATTGCATATATTATATCATTCTCTCATCTTTTTTTATGTATGTATAACTCTTCCTAGATATACATATATGCATATATCAAGCCGCAGGTAGCTGCGACTACTAACTTAAGTAAACTACTTGGCTTGTTTAGCTAAGTGCTTCTCAGCTTAAGGCTGGCAAAACCATTCCTAAAATCTATAGGCTCTACTGGAAAGGATGCAAGATACTTCATCAAAGCAGTGGGATAGATATCCAAATGCGGCGTTTTGATTAATATGGTGTAATTGCATAAAAGATGAAAAGCCAAGCAAGTCGATGACACAGCCTGTTTATGTCATGGTCCGTTTTACGAATATGAAATAACAATGACGGCGGCATATTTAGTGATTGAAAGGGTGTATCAGTAGTTTCTTAGTTACACCATTTATGGATGTGAATATAGCAATAACAAATCAATGGTTGAAGTATGATGTATTTATGTCAAAGTATAATGCTTTCCACACAGGAGATTTACAATGAGATGATGCCTATTTTGTGGTGCGATTGTTTCTTATTATATCTAAAACCTCATCAGCATCTTCTGCTTCCGGGTCTAGTTCGAGGTACAAATTTAGTATCTTTACCGCTTCAATAGGTTTCCCTCTTTTCAGTAATATCATCCCCTTGTCCCTAATGGCACCTGGATTATCTTGGTCGATGGAAATTATCATTTCATTTGCGATCTCTGCTTTGTCTAGATCAAGCGATTCATAATAGCTTGCTTTAAGATTATTTAACATTCGTATTATAACCTGCCCTACAGTTGCCTTTTCAACAAATCCACGAGTTAGAGGGATATTTTCATGAGGATAGAACTGTTGGAGCAATGCTTTAAGCGAATAATCATCCATTATCCTGCCTCCATTGAATGGATCTATGATAATTTCCACGTCACCGTCATCTAAGATATATTTGACTAAAAAATGAGCAGGAAAGTTAACAGGATACAGTTTAAAATTCACCGAAAATGCAATACGCATGTATAGTATCGCTAATGTAATGGGAATTCCACATCGATGCTGTACCACAATGTTAAGGTAGCTATTTAATGGATTATAATAGTCTTGAACGTTTGCCTTAAACTGCTTGTCTTTAAACAGAAAATTGTTAATTTGTTCTATCATCTGAGTAGGCCGCAGGGGCATTAATTTTTTGATTGATTGCCTAAATTCCCCCCCCATCGCATCTATTTCTTTTAGAGCTGAATCGACATGTAGATCAGGATATGCAAGAATTCTTGACATGTGTAGAGCATACTCGGCTAATCTGTCAGAATTGTTAGACATGGCAACGGAGCTAACTACACTATTTTTCCAATCCTCAATTAATGATTGGAGGTTTTCAATAGACAATATATAAGTATATGATGATTCTGCTTACTTATAATTTTGGCGCATTATAGATTAAATGCAAATTTTATTCAATTATATCTCTAATGCATCATGGCATCATATACTCTTATTCTATTCCTGACACAAAATATCAAGCTAAGAAAATGCAAATTGGCTACCTAATTGTACAAGTTAAATTGGTTATGTAGTACTGGTATGACCTATAAATATTTTGCCATAAACGTGATTGTAAAAGATAAAAAATGCTTCCGAGGATCTAGTTGTCGTTTGAAATTTGCGGCAAGAGAAAACTATATTTAATTTAATAATAAATAATAAATCGAATTATTATATTACATGTAAGTATATGATACTACTTATGACATTTTGGTGCCCATTGAAAGGTAATTTAATTAATCTTTGAATAATACTTAATGTATGTGAATGTCGCATTAATGATTGGTTAACAGCTTATTTTATAATTTACATTTGTTATCATACTGAAATGTAATCGATACTAATAATAATTATTATTTGCAGTAGATAATTGCATAATGGACAATTCTTTAATTCGTTACAAAATTAACCAGATGGTAGACAATGGGGTAAATGTGACCCTAAGTCTTAGCGAAGATGTGGATCTTGAATCTGTTTCTCAGCAACAGCTAATGCTAGAAGCTATAGATCGAGCTGTCACAGACACTGAAGTTAAAGGGCAGATCAAGCCAATTTTAGAAGCCATTCTAGGATCTCAACCGCAGACTGTGATCAGATCATATTCACAAACACTTATCCAGATTACGATGCCAAAAAGACGCTATGAGTTAATGGGAAATCCTAAGGTAGGAGAACAGCTACTGATAGACGTTAAGAAAGGATCTTGAAGCTAAAGCATTAATTAATGCCTTAATCTTTAGAATGCCATTGGGCTTCTTAACGCTAATATTATAAATGTCTAGACAAACGACATTTTACATAAACTTTATAGCTCTCTACAATTAACTTACTTTTGTGTAATGCACTCTTTATGGACATCTTATCGTAAGGAACTCGGATTAGACCTTACTATTACTGCTATTATTCAATAATTGTTGGAATGATAATACTTGTATCAGCAACTCAGGTATTACTCCTTTAGAACTAATAGAAATTATAAGCAACAATTTCGTTAATTTATTCGACTAGTTTGTTTTGTCTGTCTATCTTTCTCCTTGATAACCTTGAATGAGTGTTTTATACTGATTACAGTAAGAAAAATGCCTACTGAAATAATGACTATCGTACCTCCTGGTGCTAAATTCATAACGTATGATATCAATATCCCACCAATTACAGATATGATTGCAATGAAAATAGATATCAATAAAGTCTTTTTAAATCCCTTTCCAAGCATCATTGCCGTAATATTTGGAATAACTATTAATGAAGAAATAAGCAAAACCCCTACTAACCTTACGGAAGCAATCACAGTAAGACCTGCAAGTACAATAAAAAGGTAATTGAGCTTTGTAACATCTATTCCACTAACTTTTGCTTGTTCCTCGTCAAATGCTATGTATATAAATTTTCTGTGTATCTTGTACATTATTGTCGATATGATAAAGCTAAGAATTACAATGAATAATTGGTCATTATAGCTAATTAGTAGGATGCTTCCAAATAAGAAGCTGTATAAATCAAGTGAAAAGCCACCAGATAATCCAATAAGTACTACTCCTACTGCGAGTCCTGCCGATAATAATACTGCAACAGCAGAATCACCTGGAGTTTTTGTGAATTCTCTTAATTTGGTCATACCAAGAGAAGCGAGAATAGAGACTGCAAACGCTGTCCATATTGGATATATATTTGTAAACAAACCAACGGCTATTCCTCCAAATGCCACGTGTGAGAGAGCATCGCCATA
>JBKPMB010000127.1:0-6228 GCA_046731995.1 Thermoproteota archaeon
TGAGGAACGTCCTGAGATAATGAGCTTCTACCAACCATTCTGTAAACATACGGTAGCTCTTACCCTCGTACTGTCTGATAGTAAGCAGTGATAGATGTTGCCAGATTGTATAAATGTGATTACTCTTCCTATGAAGAAAAAATGGTATCCTGGCATTCCTTAGAATGCATAATATAGTGCCTGCAAGTTTGACATATCTTGATTCTTTCACCAGATCTATGGCATAGTACTGTTACATAGCTTTTATCTCGCAGCAAATAGATGGTTTCGACAGAGCCCTGGCAGTAGATGTCCTTAAATATGCAATGTGAAAAAGTTATTTTAGCCCCATTGCTAACTCTGGTTTGAGTTTCTTCTTTTCTATTTGTTGTTTTGCAAGAAGTGCAGTCACTAATGCTAATGCGCCACAAGTTACACTTGTCAGTCCTAATATTGCTGTGCCATTAAATGCACCCGCAATTGTTACACCCAATGTACCTATAGCCAGCCCCCATGGAATTTTATTGTTTATTTTATTCATATTATTAAGTAGATATGGTTGTATATAAACTAGTGATAATATTTCCACATAGTGCTAACTTTATCGTACAGCATCTTTTATTAAATTAGACAGTTTTGATATGATGCTTGAAATAAAAGACAAAGAAAGAAGTGCTCTGAAAGCACTACAGATGTTAGGTCAATGCTAATCAAATGGAATGCCTTTTAGGTAATGAAAAAATTACCAACTCGCTAATTTTCGTAACAATTGCACAGATATTTATCTCTAACACCTACTCTAGTTAACTAGGCTTGGAAAGCTAGTCAATTCTTTGCTGTTTGCATCGCATTGTGGGCATTCATTATCTGTTGATATCTTCTTTCTACTACTGAGCTACTATGCATTTTCTCAGAGAACGCTCATTCAATATTACGATAAAAAAAGTATTTGCCGATGTTTTTGTTGACTTAATTGGCTTCTACTGAACCTAACATATTAAGGGCGGAACCTGCGTGAAACCAATCGAGTTGGGATTGATTGTAAGAATGTAATAAAGATATTCCTTCCTCTCTTCCGTCAATGTGATACAAGATGCAATTGACGGGTTTCTTAGGTTTTATATTATTTAATCCGATTATACTAATCCGGTCATCTTCCATAATTTTGGAATAATCTGTTGGATCTACAAATGTCAATGCTAGTACACCTTGTTTCTTCAGATTAGTTTCATGTATCCTGGCAAAACTTCTAGCAATTACAGCTGCACATCCTAGATATCTAGGAGTCATGGCAGCATGCTCTCTACTACTGCCCTCTCCATAATTACTGTCTCCTATTATGACCCATTTCAAACCCCTTTCTTTGTACTCTCTAGCAATATGAGAAAATGATTCAGTTTTATCGTTGAGAATATTTTTGCCGCTTCCTACTTGCATTTCGTGATAAGCATTAACTGCACCTAGAAGTAAATTATCACTTATCTTGTCTAAATGTCCCCTGTACATTAACCAAGGTCCTGCTGGCGATATCTGGTCTGTTGTGCATTTACCCTTTACTTTTGCTAATATTGGTAGTTTCTCGAAATCCTTGCCATCCCATTTTGGAAATGGTTGAAGTTTTTGTAATCTCTGGCTATCTTTATTAATTATTACTTCTACTTTGGAAGGATCATGAGCTGGCGCAACGTAGACATCACTTGCATCTTTGAAACCCTTCTCTGGAATTTCAGGTGCTACTTTAGGAGGGTCTAGCTTGAATGTTGTTCCATCATTTGCAATTAATTCGTCTGCAAGTGGATTAAATGAAAGCCTTCCTCCAAGTGCAAGAGCTGTAACCAACTCTGGGCTGCCTATAAAATTCATCGTTTCTCTTCTTCCATCATTTCGTCCTGGAAAATTTCTGTTATATGATGTAACAATGGTATTGGGCTCGCCTTTCTTTAATTCAGGTCTGCTCCATTGTCCTATACATGGACCACATGCATTTGCAAGTACATTTGCACCAATATCTTCAAGTGATTGCATTTGACCATCTCTTTCAATTGTGGCTCTAATCATTTCGGATCCTGGCGTAACTTGTAAGGGTACTTTTGTTTTGACTCCTTTTTTTCTTGCTTGTTCCGCAATATCTGCTGCGCGTGACATGTCTTCATATGAAGAATTTGTGCAACTCCCTATAAGAGCAACTGAAATTGTGTCGAGATAGTTGTTTTTATTTACATCTTCTTCCATCCTTGAAATAGGTCTTGCAAGGTCAGGTGTATGAGGTCCTACAATATATGGCTCCAGATTAGAAAGATTGATTTCTATTAATTGGTCAAAATAATTTGTCGAATTCTGTCGGTTTTCAGATATTTCCTTTTCTAGCTGTGGATCTTGTGTCAGTAAATCACTATGGTTATTGGCAAGATCAGCTATTTCTCTTCGTCCAGTTGCTCTGAGGTATATTTCCATCTTCTTATCATATGGAAATATTGAGCAAGTAGCACCAATTTCCGCACCCATATTTGTTACTGTTGCTTTTCCAGTACAGCTTATGGTTTTAGCTCCGGGTCCGAAATATTCTATTATTGCATTAGTTCCTCCAGAGACCGTGAGCTTTGATGCCACGTAGAGTATGATGTCCTTTGGAGAGGCCCATCTATTCAACTCTCCAGTCAGATATACACCTATACGTTTTGGATACAATAATTCCCAAGGCATACCAGCCATTACCTCTGCTGCATCAAGTCCACCTACACCAATAGCGACCATTCCAAGTCCACCTGCGTTAGGAGTATGCGAGTCTGTTCCGATCATTAACCCTCCTGGAAAAGCATAGTTTTCTAGAACTACTTGATGTATTATACCTGCTCCTGGTTTCCAAAATCCCATCCCATACTTTCTTGATGCCGATTCAAGGAATTGATACACTTCATTATTTTCATAAAGTGCGGCCTTTGTATCAGGGCCACTTCCTATTCTTGCCTGAATAAGATGGTCGCAGTGAACTGTTGTTGGAACAGTAGTTCGTTTTAGGCCGGCTTGCATAAATTGGAGAATCGTCATTTGTCCCGTAACGTCTTGTAGTGCAACCCTATCTGGATTTAGAAGAACATAACTTTTGCTAGGAACTATAGCATCATGGTCCGAGCTAAAATCTGTATCTTCATGAAGGTGTCCGATGAGAATCTTTTCACATAGTGTTAGAGGTCTATCTCTAGTTTCTTGCATAAATGAGATTTTATTTTGTAATTTCTCATATACTTTGGCAACTAAACTGAGTGATGTTTCTACCTCTATTTCAGAATTGAGAATAGACAAAGATCTTTATAATTAATCTATCATATTTGACGATAAATACTTATTTGTATTGCTGTTGCTGTATTTGTAGAGCGCTTCCTCAATGCTATCAATATCAGCGTTACCTTTATAGATGCTCAATAAGATGCTTGATTACAGGCGTCTTTATAACATTAGTACGTGCTGTTGGAGGCATGATATCAGAATTAAAGAGCCTACCTGAGCCTGAAGATCCTGGCAAATCGCTAGTTACCGTGTGACGTTGTTCTAGATCATTGTTAAACCATGCTACAGTAGTGCCAGCAGGTACTGCGATTGCAGGAGGATAATAATGAGTAAGACTACTCCTCAGAGCTGCTCCTGGAATTATACTTACTGCATATGTTGCTTGTATATTTTGTAGTGTAGCCATACCTAAGTATAAAGTCAAATTATGCTAAATTGACATGATATTGTCTGATTATATTCAAAGCTGATGCTACCACTATGGAATACGATTATGTTCAAGATGTATTTCAGTATTAATTGTCTGATCTATCCAAGATGCAATGACTGCTGTTGATAGGTATATCTTTCATATAATAATATACTGGTTACCAAAGTAAATACCAATGGCTAACTCTTCTCCCATTAATTATCCTCCAGGACCTTCTTCAAGGCTACCCTTAAAGCTAGTCTTTGATTTTCTTCGAGATCCTCTTACTGTTTTGCATAATCTTTCAAAAGAATACGGTGATATTTCTCACTTTAAATTTGGAAAGCACCACATATATCTTATCAACAATCCAGATTATATAAAAGATGTATTGGTAAATTATGACAATAATTTTATAAAAAGCCGAGGATTACAATTGGCAAAACGCGTTCTAGGAGAAGGCTTATTGACCAGCGAAGGTGAGCTTCATCGTAGGCAACGTCAATTAATACAGCCTATTTTTCATCCAGATGAAATTCCTAACTATGCAAATATTATTACAGATTATACTCTAGATATATCCAGTCAGTGGTATGATCAAGTCACAATAGATATTCACAAGGAATTCATGCATCTGACATTAGCTATTGTCAGCAAGTCTTTTTTTAATGTCAGTATTGAAGAATTAGAGATTAAAGAAATTGATCAGTATGTTACTACCATCATTGAGCATTTCAATCGCGCGAGGATGCCTTTTGCTGGCGTTATAGAAAAAGTACCATTGCCAAGCAACATTCAATTTCATCATGCTAAAGAACAGTTAGATAAAATAATTTATCGCATAATTGATAACCACGTAAATAATGATAGCGATAATAATGGACAGCAAAATGGGTCTTACCCTCACAAAGACCTAATAACTCTACTACTACAGGGTCAAGCTGATGGTTATATTTCAGCAAGTGAAAACAATGAAGATGTCAATAAAAGAAATAGCAAGAAGATTCACAATAAAATCACCAGAGCTAATAAACAGCAACTAAGAGATAATGTAATGACTATTTTCCTTGCAGGTCATGAAACTGTAGCAAATGCGCTAACATGGACGTTTTATCTTCTATCGCAAAATCCTAAAGAAGAAAAAATGCTTCATAATGAAGTTGACTCTGTACTCCATGGTAATAACGTGGCTACTATCAAAGACATATCGAAACTAGGATATACACAAAGAGTTTTTGCCGAGTCAATGCGTCTCTATCCACCAGCGTGGGCAATAGGACGTCGGGCTATAGAAGATTGCAAGATTGGCGACTACATTATACCTGCAGGCTCTTCAGTTCTAATGAGTCAATATTTGATGCATCATGATCCTCGTTATTTTCCTGAATCCGAACGATTTGACCCAGAAAGATGGAATTCACAAGAAAAGGCTAAACGACCAAGATTTAGCTATTTTCCATTTGGAGGTGGCGTAAGGTCTTGTATAGGAGAGACATTTGCATGGATGGAAGGGATATTGGTCATCGCTACTATTGCTCGACGTTGGAAAATGAGAATCATGCCCGGACATCCTGTTGACCTTCAGCCACTTGTTACCCTGCGTCCGAAATATGGAATGCAAATGAGACTAATAGATAGGAATAATGTCTGACATATTTAATTAGGGAACTATATACTATCTTGTGATCCTCCATCGCTTGATGATGACCACTTCATTTAAAGAAATAGGATCATATCTTGAAACATTAGGACTTTAATAAGAGGCTCTTGTTAATAAAATAATGAAATCGTCAGACCACTAGCTATGGTATAAAGTACACCTTCTTATTCTGCGAATGGAAAACCTTTAAAGCCTAATTGTCCCTACAGTTCTAGGAACCATTTTTAACACCGATATCTGTTTGAACCCCCTTGAATTCAAGCTGTAATCTCATAGCTGTTTTCGTATATTATATTGAATCCTGTTGTATAAGGGACTCAAGATAGGAATCTGTGCTTTATGTATATTCTATGTCACTTGTCTAGTCTTTAACGTCAAATTCGGTAGGTACGTAAGCAGTTGCAATAGAACTCTTCCTTGCGTTGATAATCGTAATGAATATTCGTAACAAAACAGACTTACCTACACGGTCAGGATTATGTTAAATCACTCATTCTTTTTCTATAATTCCATTCAAACAATTTTATCGGTGCTATTTCAATTGCAACTTCATTTTGGAGATGTTTTTCAGATAACAATAACCTATATAATCTTGATTTTTCTTTTCCCTTGAAGTATTTTTGTACTAGCGTACGAAGAATATCTTCCCCTCTATCTTTTAGTATTGATGCATTACCGTAACCTCTAATACCATGGTAGGGAAAACGATCTCCCGCAATCTCAAAGCCACATTGTGGAGAACATCTAAGATACCTTATTATCTTGGCTTTATTTTGTGTAGCACAATAAAATTTCTCATCAGTGTATACATACCATAATGAGACAACTATAGGATAATTTGAAGTAGACAGGCAGGCCAATCGTATGGGTATATCGCTATCTATCAAATATT
>JBKPMB010000128.1:0-9142 GCA_046731995.1 Thermoproteota archaeon
GTTCAAGATATTAGACTTAGTAGGGTGAAAGATATCGACCCTAGCAAATTCGATTTGGTGTTTACCGCGATAGAATCAACTGACGCCAAAGAAATTGAGCCATCCTTCGCGAAATCAGTTCCCGTGATTAGTACTGCAGCCGCATTTAGATACGAAAATGATGTTCCCATAATGATCCCCGGGGTGAATGATGATCATGCACAGTTACTGGACATCCAGAGGAAGAATAGAGGATGGAAGGGTTTCATAGCTCCATTACCGAATTGTACTACGACCGGCCTAGCTATAACACTAAAGCCAATAATGAACAAATTTGGTATCAACAACGTTTTTATGACATCCATGCAGGCGTTATCAGGCGCGGGGAGATCACCAGGAGTGATTGCGCTTGACATCATGGACAACATAATACCTTATATACCAAAAGAAGAAGAAAAAGTCCAGATAGAGACGAAGAAGATTCTAGGAAATTTGGATACTGGCTTTATTGTTCCTAGTTCAATTAAAGTAAGTTGTACGTGCACAAGAGTTCCCGTATTGGATGGACATACAGAAGTTGTATTTGCTGAAACCGACGGTGCAGTCGAGCCAGGCGAAGTGAAAAATGAAATGATAAAGTTCTCCAAATCCATTACGATCAGAGATTTACCTACTGCCCCGCAAGACTACATTATCGTGCACGATGATCCCGCAAGGCCTCAACCTCGTGTAGACCGCGAGATTAACGACGGAATGACTACAGTGGTGGGAAGGCTTAGAAAGGATCAAGTCTTTGAGAATGGCATCAAATATGTTTTGTTATCACATAATGAAAAAATGGGATCCGCAAAGGGTGCTGTATTGCTTGCTGAATTACTTAAACAAAAAAATATACTATAATTTTCATATTATTGATAAAAATTGTTCTAAATCTCAAATTAATACGTTTATTAACCTCCAAACTAGACGTATAATTGGTAAATTTGCATGGCAAGAATAGACGATTTAGACCTGAAAATATTAAGCGAACTTTCTAGGGATGCGAGCACATCAGTACCTAAGCTTTCAAAAAAAATTAGTATAAATGCGTCTGTTGTTTACAGCAGAATTAAGCGACTTCTAAGGAAAGGGCTAATCAAGAAATTCACAATTGTGATTAACGACGAGGCACTTGGCTTTAGCGTTAAAGCCCTCACGGGGATCAATATGGATTCGAAACTAAGAGACAATGTTCTAAACGAATTATTCAAGATACCCGAAGTTCGCGAAGTTTCAGAAGTAACTGGTAGATTTGATATACTAGTAACCATGAATGCTCGGTCTCTTGACGAAATGCATCATTTGATCTCTGAGAAGATAGGCCATATTGAAGGAGTTCAGAAGACAGAAACATTCATTGAAATGAGAAAGACTGCTCGTGAGATAATATTTCCGCCATCTATATCAAAGTAATATAGTGTATAGTTTGTATTTTAATAGATGATATAAATATAAAGAGATGATATTATAGTTGATCACGCAAAGAACCGTAGGAAACAGGTTCAAAAATTATTTTGAACTCACAAAACCAAAAATTTGGTACCTGTTAGTTTTTACGTCCTTCGGTTCCGCAGTTACGGCATCTCTATTATTTGATATACATATTGAGCCCTTAACTTGGTTATTACTTCTTGGCGGAGTAGCTGCAGGTTCAGCTGCAGCCGATACCATAACAGGCTATAATGATCGCGACATTGATGCGATTATGGATAGGACAAAAAACAGGCCTATACCGTCTGGCAGAATCTCACCAAAAAATGCGCTCATATTCGGTTTGATATTGGCTGGGATTTCTTTGTTACTTGCTTGGTTCATAAATATATTGGCTTTTGCTTTGATGGCCTTGGGGCTATTCGACAACATTATAATTTACAGCAAATGGTTGAAAAGGAAAAGCCAGTCCAATATTATCTTAGGCGGATTCTCCGGAGGAGCACCTGCTCTAATAGGCTACGTCGCAGTAACGACCCAACATATTGAACTTGGCTTAGTCATGGCCGGTCTGGTTTTCTTATGGATCCCAACTCATATTTGGAGCCTCTCTTTGCATGTGAAAAAAGATTATAAAAAAGCCAGAGTTCCAATGCTGCCCGTTGTTTCTACCGAAGAGAGATCAGTGCGTGTAATTGCTGGGACAACTCTCTTGATGGTAATATTTAGTATTCTCCCGTTCTTTCTTAACCAATTTGGATTGATTTACGTAATTACCGCTAGTGTATTTGGAACAGCTATGGTATGTTTGTCAATATGGTTGCTACTGAGGCCAAGTGAAAGAGCCGCATGGACGGTCTTCAAATTCTCTAGCCCATACTTGACAGCCTTATTTATTGCTTTTATGGTCGACGCATTTTATCATTAACTATATTCATATATGCAGAAGTTTCTCGCATTCATACAACATTCTTGCGATGACAACATGTGCTTCTAATCTATATTCTGCTATAGAATACACCCTATTGAGCAAAGCAAGAGTATTGTTAGAAAAATGTCCTTTAGCAAATCCTCCTATAACAAAAGCACAGTCTGTGCTCTTGACTGATACATTCTCTACCACTATGGATTTAGCATTACTTTGAACCCCTACTGTGGAAAGTCCTACTAGTCTTGAAGGCTTTACCATGTTTCTTATGACTTTTTCGAAAGTCATATCTTCATGCAATTGTAAAAGTATATTCGTATTACGGTTTTTCTTATTGTCGTTGATGTTGTAGTTATTATCTGCATACTCGTTGTCATTACCAGGTCTTATGATCTTTTTTTTGAAAAGATCTATCATAAGAGCTTCAAAACGAAAGTACGACTTTGGTATGCGCAGATTTCCACCAATATATATGAGTCTATCATTTATCGTGTGTAAATATACATTTAATCTGCCTGTCATGAACAAGGGAGTCGATAAAGCTTCTATTAATGCAAAATGTACTATATCTGGTCTTCCTCGTTTCCACTGTGACTCCAGGTTTGCATGAACCATCGCTGAATGATGGTAGCTTCTATCTAGAAGAGTCTGGTCTGGTGGCTTGCCCATTCTTTTAGCATGATTTCTAACAGACGGATGATCAACTATCTGAACCGGCACAGTTTCGAGCGCGGCTTCAGCAATTAGTAATGAAACCATTTGTATGATAATCCCTCAGGGTGAAATAATATTGTCTCGATTTTACCTTGTTTTTATTAAAATGATACAAAGACAACATCCAGCATCTATGATCTAAGAATCTCAGCTCTTTTCGCGTGCACGAGCTTTCGAAGCTCTTCAATGCTTAATGCTAGCTGCTTATTTGCTTCATCTTGATTACCTGTACTCACTATTATTTCTCCAGGCCCAAATCTTACCTTGTTGACTGTAATTGGTATTTCACTGTGAAGTATCTCGGATATAAATTCAAAGAGGTTTGGATAGGTTGTGCCGCTGCGATATAGGTAGCTTGTTGTTCCATTGCTAATCATGCTCCCTGTCTGTAGGGAAAATTCCGAGTTTGCAGATGAAATATAATCAATAATCTGCCCTGCGAGGGTTTTCCATTCTGGCTGTTTGTTTCGTTTTGATTGCAAACATCTCTTTGCGATATTCTCTATCTCATCGAAGCTAGTCATTATGCACGCTGTCACTGAAATAACAGCGCTACTAATTAATTATCGCATCATTAGTTGCAGGTACAGCGACGTTAAATACATTGATATACAGATGGTATTTGCTATTACAACAGGACGTTCTTATTATATTATGAAAAAACATCTGCTAAAGGTGATTGCATCAGAGAGAATTCAGATCTTGATAGCAAATGCTTTATGTGATGCTAAACAGGACAGAGACGACCTGGCGGACTATCACGCACACCTTGCAAAAAAAATCGCCATGCGCTTGAGATTAAGGCTACCTTACATTTATAGACAGCTCTACTGCAAGAAATGCAAAAGATTTATTGTACCTGGCAAGAACTCTAGAATAAGAATTGGAAGATCAAGGAGACGATCTATAAGGATCACCTGTCTCAAATGTGGTCACACATATCATAAAATCCTAGGAAACAGAATGAAATAAATTCGCCTTTGATTTATCTGAATTCAAGCCGTGGCAAGAATTTATAAGGGATTTAGCGCATGATTATTGTTTACAATCATGGCAAAAGCATATGACGTTCCAGCCGAGGATCTGATTGAAAAGTTGACTGAACATATAAGGAAGGAAAAGAAGATTCAGCCTCCTGACTGGGCAGTCTTTGTTAAGACAGGTGCGCATACCGAAAGGATCCCCCACAACAAAGACTGGTGGTATACGAGATGTGCTTCACTTATTAGAAAGGTATACATACATGGACCAATTGGGGTCTCTGATCTCAGAAGCGAATATGGCGGTAGAAAGCAGGTTGGATATAATCTGTCACACCATAAAGATGCAGGTGGTGCAATTATCAGAAACGCTTTACAACAGCTTGAGCAAGCAGGTTACATTGTCAATAAAAATAAAGGCAGATCAATATCAGAAGAAGGTATGAAAAAGGTTGACAGAATAGCTACTGAATTATATGATGAGATTATAAAGAGTTCACCTGAGCTCCAACGATATGCGTAATTTTTATTTTTGAGAAGAAAGTGAGTGATCATTATGTCCGTATCACAACCATACCAACCAAATGACGATGATTCTAAGAGACGTGAGGCAGAAGCAGCAGCTGCTGCTATGCGGCAACGAGCCTTAATGGTTCTCTTAGAGCCACCAGCACGGCAGAGATTAATGAATATTAAAATGGTTAAGCCAGAATTGGCAACAACCGTGGAAAATTATCTACTGAGTGCAGCCTCATCGGGAAGGCTAAACAGGTCCCTCACTGACGAAGAGCTAAAGCATATTTTACTCAGTTTACAGCAGCCAAAGAAAGAGTTTAAAATAAGTAGGCGTTAAACGCTGGTACTAACTATTTTGATCTTACGCGTTTAAATGATCTTTTTTGCAAGCAACGCATCTGAGTGCGCTTTCTGTATTATTTCTTTTGCTAACAGTGATTGGCGATTACTATTTTGATTATAACTGCTACGGAGCGCTAGTTAAATATATTAAGTCTTGGCGTAGCCTTGACTATTATGAAAGCCGCTGTGTTTCGCGAATTTAACAAAGATCCTACAAAGGTTGTAAACATCGAAGATATAGATATGCCAAAGCTGAAATCCAACGAGGTAATGATAAAAACTGAAGCAGCTGCATATAATTATAACGATCTTTGGGCAATCTGGGGAGATCCGATCAAAGTTCCGACTCCACATATATCCGGAAGTGACGTGGCTGGCACCGTGGTAGAAGTCGGCGAGGACGTCACAAAATTCAAAGTTGGAGACAGAGTTGTGTCACATTCTAACCTTAGTTGCAGAACATGCGACGCATGTACTTCTGGTAGAGAGTATGATTGTATAGATAGGACAATCTGGGGATTTCAAACCGGTCCGTTATGGGGCGGTTTTAGCCAATATACACATTTGCCTGAGGTCAATGTATCTAAAATACCTGATAATGTTCCGTTCGATCAGGCTGCTGCCGTCTCAATGGTAGGCATGACATCATGGCATATGCTAGTTGGAAGGGCTAACATAAAACCAGGACAAACAGTGCTTATCATGGGTGGCACCAGCGGCGTGGGAATGGTAGGGATACAGATTGCAAAACTATATAATTGCACGGTGATTGCCACAGCGGGCAATAAGGAAAAAATGGATAAATGCTCGGAAATAGGGGCGGATTTTGTCGTCAACCACAGAGAAGGAGATTGGTACAAGAAGGTGCGAGAATTTACAAAAAAGCAGGGAGTCGATGTCGTATTTGAACATATAGGAAAGGCTACATTTCCTCAAGAAGTCGGCCTGCTGAAGAATGCCGGGACGCTAGTCGCGACAGGTGCAACTACGGGGTACGATTCAAATATTGACCTGAGGTACCTTTTCTTTAAGGGCACGAATTTACTTGGCTCAACACAGGGCACAAAAGCTGAACTAGAGCAAGTTATTCACTGGACAAGCAAAGGCAAAATTAAGCCTGTAGTTCATACCATATTGCCATTTAGCGACATGGTAAACGGACACGTAATGATGGCAAAAGCCGAGCAGATTGGAAAAATTGTTACTACACCTCAGAAACTATAAACCCTTTTTTTGTCTTATACTGTATGCTAACCAGAAGTCTAATATTTGTGCCTGGCAATAATAGGAGATTTATAGAGAAGGCAAAAGGACTGAAAGCAGATATCATATGCTTTGATTTAGAAGATTCCGTACCAGTGAACGAAAAAGATGCAGCAAGGCAAATGATTGGAGATGCACTAAGTCAAAGGCCACAGTTCGAATCGAGTTTATACGTCAGGATAAACTCTTTAGATTCTGACTTGTGGTCCCTGGACTTAAAAGACGCGATCAAAAATGGAATAGACGGGATAGTGGTGCCAAAAGTAAATGATCAAAATCAAATTAAGAACCTTGGTTATGAACTTAAGTTACTCGAGGACAGCAGACAAATGATAAAGGGTAGCATTAAATTGGTACCGTCTATAGAAAGTGCGAAAGGAATAGTGAATAGCTATCTCATAGCAACAGGCTCTGAAAGGGTCAATGCTATGGTTTTTGGAATTTTTGATTTTCTATACGATATGGGTCTTGATTACTCGGAAAATGATGACATGGAACAATACATGTATGCACGGTCAAAAGTGCCCGTGGATGCTCGTGCTGCCGGGATAGAAGCTATTGATGGCATTTGGCAAAAGGTAGATGACATTGAGGGACTGATAAGGGACGCAGCGCTTGCACGAAGATTAGGCTATTCCGGCAAGAGCCTCATTCATCCAACTCAGATTGAACCTGTTCATAGGGTGTTCATACCCACTGAAAGTCAGATCAAGTGGGCTAGAAAAGTAGTTGACGCTTTAGAAAAGGCGATGGAAAAAGGAGAGGGACTGGGTGCAGTGAAACTTGAAGGAAAAATGGTTGATGCTGTACATTATAAACAAGCAAAGACAATACTACATCTTAGAAGCTCAGAATCGAGAAATGGTGAAACATCTGGCTGATAATAAATTTCATGTAATTTAAACTCGATAAAATTCCTTTTTATTATGCTATTTGTTGAGTAGCATGTGTATGTTGCTATATTGCTATATAAGCTCAAGCAGGGCAATGTTTTATTCATCTAATTACCTCTCCGGTTTCCTCCAAGGTCCTCTCCGTTCCAGAGGGCTTCTTTAATATACCATATTCTTCAAAGAGCTGATCTAATGTGGTTTTTCGTATAAAATATACATCCTCGTTAAACTCATCCTCGTCACCATAATACTCGCGTATGAGAACCTTAAAGATTCCATCTTTGATCTCTCTGACAAGTATGTCTGCGTCATTACCCTTGTATACGTAATATGTTACATAGTCGGATATTGGTACTTCTATTTCCATTTATTACATTCTTTCCTCCACGATACACAAACTAGTTTGAATCGAACAATACCTCCCGCTCTCAAGGAAATGAGAAGAGTATTTTATAAGAACGTAACTGTCAATGCAGAAGCAAGAGACCTTTCACTATAATACTATGATCTACTCGCCCTTTAGCCAATAAAAACCAGCGTTTTATATATGCAAGCCCTCCTTCGCAATTTCATGGTTAGGATAGTCTATTCGCCTATACAGGAAATTAAGATTTATGAAATGGCAGAATATTCTCTGTCTGATTTCGTAAGGCTCATGACGGATAATATACCTCCTGGGAATATATCAACTGCAGCCAAGTGGTGTGACGGTATGATCTTTATGAGTACTGGTCTTCCATCAACCGATGAAGTGGTAAGTGATCAGATGAAAGGAGTTATTCATTACGCGTGGCTAGGTTTCGCCGAAATGTCTAGCTACAAACCGTCAATTGAAACACAATCAAAGGTAATCCTTCCGATAATTGATGTCAGTAATAATAGTATCAACAGAGAACTAATAAGATGGGTCAGGGCAAATCGTACGTTGTAGGATTCAACATCCTACAACCGTGTGATTGATATTGGTACTTGCGAATTTCGCGGTTTATGCGAGACCATATAATCTATTTCAAATTTTTCGATTTTTTGGCAAAGCATTCTTGGTAACCATCTAAAGGGTCTTGTTGATTATTTATGCATTGATAATATATACAATATTTGGAGGCCAACCTTTGCTGGTAATCAACTAGGTGTTCACATTTTCTGCAGCCTGTTTTGGATCCACAAATAAAGCATTTTAGTTCTGTGATCTTCTCTTCATCTCCGGGTCCTATATCGCTTGGATTGAACTTCCCAATTGTAAGTTCACTCAGATGGCGTTTGTCGTTGCCGATCGTCGAAGGTGTCTATTACAACTTATGTCGCACGGCCTTTCGAGAGCTGGACCAAAACGCTCGACCTGGAAGAACTTCTTTCCTACATTCAGTGCATAAGGTTCTAAGTGTAATTTGAATCTGAATCCAATCATCGATCTCCGACGGTTCTCCCTTCAAAGTACTGAGTTACATACAGATTTATCATCATTTTAAATTATTGGATACAATTAAAGCTGACCATGTTGTAGAATGGTTTATGCACCATACCGTTTTAGTTCGTTAGCGAGGCAAATCTTGTGGCACGATAAAGCTTTGAATCATGCTACTTGTAGAAGAGTTGTGATGCGGACATTATTGTTTTGCATGTAGTCGAAGACATGAACAATATGAGCCGTGTGCTGTCATAATATAACATCTAAAGAGCAAGGCAATGTCAAAGAAAATGACGACAAGGATTACACTAGGCGCGAATTTGACATCGCGATTGAAGGCGAAGTAAAACATATGATCTAACAGAAAATGAGATTTTGCAAAAAGGCAGGCTTGGGCCTTTGAGCACATAAACGTGAGGAAATCATAAAAATATGTTGCATCTTTGGAACTGCATAACAGATTTGAACATACAACCATACAAGAGTGAGTAAATATACTCTGATTTGCAGTATATGTCATTGTGAAACGTCTATATTTTGATCTGGTCGACCGAAATCTGCTTTGACTGGCAATATAATTGATGGGACTATTGTGGCAAGTTCTATAAAATCTCGTCTTAAAAAAGAGGTTGAGGCAATGAAGGTAAAG
>JBKPMB010000129.1:0-8699 GCA_046731995.1 Thermoproteota archaeon
GTCAGATGTGTATAAGAGACAGGGGCAGAGAACCAAATACAGGTTATAGTGACCATTTTCCTATTCAAGGAGTTATTAAAACCATGTAAACTGTATCTGTATTTTGCTCCATCTAGACAAGGAACCGCGGCGACATTGCAGTATCATACACTGGTCAGATTCCAGAAAACATACTAGAGATCAATCTTGGAAGGAAAGCGAAAATGGCCGAATTGCTGTCAGTGGCGGTATTCAACATGCTTGAGAACCTGCTAATCGAGAGAGCCATTCATCATATGAATAAAAGAGGATTTGGAATATCTACTTAACATTTAGAGATAGTTCAATTTTTCAATTTTTCAATACAAGCATGGAATTAAATGTAGTGAAAGATGTTATACAATTGTTGAAAACAATATATACCGTGTTGCTCTGAATTCCAGAATATTTTTTGCAATATTTTATTTAGGCATTAATGGGTCTATTGTCTATAGAGGATTCTATATAGAGACATAAGTTGTAGATTATTTCAGGCAGGTTTATACCAATCCATTTTGCCATAAAGTCCCCTACAATTTCATCAATGCTTAAGGAACTGCGGATGGTGCTATAGAGGTATCCGGCGGCGGTGGTGCTTCTCCTCCTGTTGTTGTATCTTGCGGCTCTTCCGCTCCTGTTGTTGTATCTGGTATGGCGCTACTGGTGGAATTCAATGTTTTTGGAATACCACATATCTTTGATTCAGTTGTATTAACAGGATTGAGTCTTGAGTCAGGATTATCAGGATTACATATTGCATCTTTTTGTTCTGGTGTTAATGATGAAGATGATGTGTCGTTTGCTTGGCCTTGAGCTATACCAAACTTTGCAAAATCTGCTAATGTTGTTACCATAATTGCAGCAAGGATAATTAGCAGAGATAGAACGCTCAGATATGCTTCTTTTCTGCGTGGCATGAATTAATGAAGAATAAGAAAATAACGATATATAAAAGCAACTATTTCGCAGCTTACAAAGTTTCTAGAAATAAGTTCAAACTTCTAAACCTTTTAGAAAGAGCAGAATTACGATATCATCCTTACGTAAAGGACATTTGCAATTTTTTATCCTTCGTCAAACATGGCTTTGACTGAGGATGACAAATCTGTTTCAGTAATTGCATATCCCGTTGACTACTTTGAGAACATAGAAATTACAGATAAGCTGGGTCGTTCAACAGACGCTCTCTAAAATAAATATAATGTCATTACACATGCAGCCTTAGAATTTGATACTATAATGATGATCAATTCCCAAAGCAGCAAGTCGTTATCACATACCATGTACAAAGATAACACTTAGTAATACTATCTATGACTTGGTATTATTACTCATGTATATTCAACTAAAGCTCTGTGCATCATTAATTGTTGCTATTAACACATTTTAACGCGCTTGGCTTACTGGTTCCACTATCTGCCATTTGAATCTTGCAGTAATCGATGGTGCGAAAAAAAACTATCCTTTTACGTATATACCTATATGAGTGAGAATGTCATGAATATTATCTCACAGTTATTCTATATGCATTGCGCCTTGTGCTTGCCTTCTGATCGCAATATTGGAATGTACCAGCCAAACATGCTTATCTTACCCGTGAGAATTATATAGATTTAACAAATAGTGTATGACATAATAACTATTGGAACAAGGTGATTATTTTGAGGAAGAAATTGAAAAAGAAAAATGATGTGGGCAAACAACCTTCTCAACATCACCTAAGTGATGGCTTTGGCAGAGTTGAACAAAAATTAAGAATCTCGGTCACAGACAGATGTAATCTACGATGTATATATTGTATGCCATTTGATAGTGCTAAGTGGATTGAAAAAACCAATATTCTAAGTTATGAAGAGATAACCTAATTGAGTAAACTAAATTACTACTATATTTACAAAACATAGAATATCAAAGGACTCACACAAATGTCGTCGCTATAGTTAAACCTTGGCAGTGTTATACACCTTCAAAGTTGTGAATCTATGTTTAACGAACTTGGATTATGCTTTACCATTTTCAAATAATTTTGCTGGTGTGTGATGAATGCGATGCTATGACTTGAAGATTGGACTCATTAGCTGACCATATTTCAACAGCAAAACACTAGCACATGTTTACATCATAAGTGAGCCATAGCAGACAAAATTAGAACAGTTTTGTATGTGGCCAAAGCTATTGCATTGTTTTTCCCTAAATCATAGATTATTTGGTGCTTTAGCCTATTTAGAACACCGTTCATATATCGGCTAAGCTAGATCACACAATTTATTTTACCCTCCGTTAACTGGGGGCAGAATTGCCACTTCATCTTTCTGCTTTACAGGAGTTGTTTGATTCACGATCTCATAATTGAGCGCTATAGCAAACTGAATTCCTTGTGATAGAACTGGATATAACTCGATAATCTTTCTTTTAAGCTCACCGACTGTCGTTTGGTTTTTCAAATTTAGGGTAATCTTGTCTCTGCCGATTAGCTCTTTACAATAAGCAAATAATTGTATGTCAATTAACATCTGATGATTATGATGTTCCGATTCCTGCTCCTTCTGACTTGTGCACATTTTATTTTCTCATCCTCCTATCCTGTTCATAAGATTTAAAGTAGGTCTTAATGCTTTGCTTCGTATAGCGCTTATTATGCCTTCTGGTTTTTTTTGTACACTTTCTAAAATATATCTTTGTATATCAGTATCTGATTTTGCTTCTCGTAACAAACTTTTGACATCGTATCCTGGATTCTCAAATAAGCAAGTAAGTAATCTTCCATCAGAAGTAATCCTTATTCTGTCGCAGTATTTACAGAATGGTTCAGTCATCGAGGGGATAAACCCAACGGTTCCTTTACCGTCTGCAAAAGAATAAAGTGTTGCAGGTTCTGAAATATTGTTGTTCAAAGGCACGAGGTTCATTACGTTATTGTCTATAATATCGATCATCTCTTTTTTACTTACTACTAACTCTGGCCTCCAAATGCCTGTACCGTCAAGAGGCATGAACTCTATAAATCTTACAGTATGTCCTGTATTTCTAGCGAACTTTGCAAAATCTATAATTTCATCATCGTTCCAGCCTTTAATAACGACCGTATTGATCTTCAATTTAAGGCCTGCATAATCGGCTGCTTTTATTGATGCTAAAACTTGGCCTACACCATCTATGCCACATATAGACTTGAATCTGTCAGCTCTAAATGTGTCAAGGCTAATATTTACACCTTCTAATCCTACCTCTTTTAGCTTCTTGGCCTTATCGTCGCTTAGCAATAGCCCATTCGTTGTCATGCTAATAGATTTGATTCCATTTATTTCTGACAATGCGCTAATCAGACATTCTATTTTAGGTCGTATGGTAGGCTCGCCTCCTGTTAATCTTATCTTTTCGACACCTAGACCTACAAAGATGTTAGTAAGTTTAACAATCTCCTCATAACTTAAAATATTGTCATCTTCAAACCATTCAGTATTATTATATGGCATACAATACATACAACGCATATTGCATCTATCTGTAATAGAAATTCTTAGCTTTCTACCAATCCTTCCAAAGCCATCAACTAGCACCTTTTGAGATTGCACAGTCTCCAATTAATTCACATATTCCAATACATTCATTATCCATATTTCATGTGGTTCTTTGAACATGGTTTTCATGGTTAAATCTGTATAATGGTCTTGAAATTCACACTTGACGTGTTTATCAAATACTGTCCTTAAACTAATATGGTTCTTATTTCTTGTAGCTTTGTTATTCTTTTTATTTTTCTTCAATTTGGAGAGTGTCTCCGCGATGAATTGTTCCTCCATGCTCTACAGACGCATAGACACCAACATGTATTTGGTTATATTTCGCTACGGTACTTAAGATACCTAAGTCCTGAGGAAGGTCTCCTTGTGGTAGCGTGATCATTACACATCTGGTGCAAGGTGCTGTTACATTCAGTACAATATCTTTACCAATTGTCATCTTCTTTCCCACCCATGAATTTTCAATAAAGTCATTCTTGTTCTTCTTTTCTTCAGAAGCTGCTGCTGATTCTACTACTATATTAGGTCTAAATCGTCTAACTTCAAAGCGACCTTCTGGATAGAGTTCGCGCAGACGATTAATTGTAGATGTAGTAAGTATATGTATTACGGCAATATCAAAGAAAGTTTTGGAAGGCATAGATTCATCTGTGACCTGATCTCTTCGTGCCAGACCATCTATATCCGGCCAATATTCCTCATAGCTTGGTTCTTCAAGGTCACTGGCTCTCATAAGTTTAACTTCTGTATTAAAAACTTCTGATAAACGAGAATTCATATCATCACCCTCGTTACGGTCGGAAAAAATGTTACTACCATCTGGGAAAGTAATCCTGACTGGAGGAATATTATTTACCATACCATTTGACGAATCTATAAAAATAGAGCGAAAGTCAAATAACTTTCCCCATTTTCTTGGGTTCTTAGCACTAGCTGCTTTGCCAGTTTGCTTGTCTACTATCGCGTATGTACGATCACCTATGATTCCTCGTTCACTCACGTATGAAGAATTGAGCTCTTCTCCCATCATTGACTTTACAGGGTATCGCCATAATGATACTACTGTTCCTCTAACAGCTGAAGAAGATTGTTGTTGGTTCACAAACAGTCATCATCATCCTTCATGATTAACTATTATACAGCAGTTTTCTATTTATTGTTTGTTAAATTTTTGTATATTTGGTAGCAACAGAATTGCAACTAGCAGCAATACCTTCTCTGTCTTTGTTTTCTACTCATACTAATGTGTTTGCTGTCACAGATGATAGCCTAGTAACGGAAATAATGATGGTAAAGACCACAGCAACAAAAGTAATGACAACGAGAAGGAAAAAGCGACATAGGCTCAGCAACGCATGACAAAAAAGGACGTGCTGATAGTGGAACATGTATCTCCCTGATTTTATTAGGTACTATTCGATGTATCAGTTCATAGAAGCTTAGTGAAAGCTAGCCTATGAAACAGCAGGAGCAGCTTTCACCAATACTACCACCAATAAAGATCAAAACTGCATTCGAAGAACTTTGCAATAAGCATGAATTATTAACTAGCGGAATCGAAAAAATAGATTCCATGCTAAATCTTACAGCAGGCGATAGACTAGCTGTTACGGGCAATAAAAAATACTCACAGATGTTTGTTACAAGGGCTGTGTGTTAATGCGTTATTATCGTCACCACCACCATTATCATCAAAAAAGAGAAACAATGGTAAAGTGGGAGCAAGTCGTTTTCATAAACCTAACGTTATACTAGTTGACTCTGGAAACAGTACAGATTTTTATCAATATGTAAACTTTGCAAGACAATATTATAGCTGCGATGTTATAAACAGGGTTTTGAATAATACCATAGTAACTAGGCCCTTTACAGTCTATCAGCTGACAGACATAGTAATAAATCAACTGCCAAAGGTTATTCAACAGTATGATGCTAAAATGGTAGTTGTTTCTGATTTATTGGACATGTTTGTAATGACGTAGGGTAGGTTTTATTTTTCTCAATTTACAAGGTTAATCATTTCTCTCTTCAATAATGGAGTTTATCAATTTTGCATACAAGTAATTCTTACTTCACCATATCTTAGGTCAGCCAGCGAACAGAAAGCATTTTTTAACAAAAAATGCTTATATTGAGTGGTCTTAAACCAATAGGTGCCAGATATGGCCTCAATTAGGAGTGACAAGTCTATTCTGGCAGTTGATGATGAGCTTGATATTCTTAATTTAATAAAACAATCATTAGACATGAATGGATTTAAAGTCTGTACCTTTACTGATGCATTAGCAGCATTAGAACACTTTAAATCAAATTCCAGATATTATGACATAGTTATCTCTGATATCAGAATGCCTGGGATGAATGGTTATGAATTTATAAAACATGTAAAGAATACCAATTCAAAAGTCAAAGCAGTGCTTATGAGCGCTTTTGAGATTAATAACAATGAATTTCACAATATATTGCCAGATATCAAGGTAAATGCCTTCCTTCAAAAGCCATTTCATATACAACAGCTAAACGATGTAGTACAGAAGATCAGTAGAGATGATCAATAGGGGAGATTGTTAGAAATATTTTCCTGTAATACTTATATTATTTATGTATCATTTTTTTGCATACGACATATGATGGTGTGGGGAAATGGGATACGTAACTATAATGTTGATGATGCATTAGAACAGATAAACCAATCGGAATATGGTGCTCACCACCTTATAGTCTATCCAGAGCTAAGAGTTCTAAGGCAATTGTACAGAAGGTATATTGAAACACAGCTAAAAAAAGAAAACAAAGTTGTTCTTATGCTGCCTCATTATGAAACTGCTGATAACCCTAGGAAGGTTTTGTTTGCTAACGACGAGGAGACTATAAAAAAATACGAGGATTCGTTTATAGTGATGGATTCTCTAAAAGCACACTCTGATATAGATAATCATCTGGCATTTGTCAATGAACAGGCTAAAAGAGCACAAAATGGTGTCTCGGTGATTGCTGATGCTGGGCCGTTTTTCCATCTCAATAATACAGATAAACTTATTGAACACGAGTTGTCAATGCCATCTCAATTTGATGTAAACATAAAGAGATTTTGTCTATTTCATAAACAAGATTTTAATAGACTTACAGAAGAGCAACGGCAAAAGCTAGTAAACCATCATGGACAAGTGCTGATGATAGAACAAGACGGATAGGAAAGCAAGTAATTATGCAGACAGGAATAATCGAGATTGTCGAAAATAATATAATGATTTTAACCTATGAACCACAGGATAAATTAATTCAAAGGTTAGGTTAGTTCTCTAGACTATATCATACACAAGCTTATATCTTAATTGACCTTAATCAATCAATCATATCTCTCTTGGAAGCGATAGAGCTTTAAAGCTAGCCTAAAAGCATCAAATATAGTGCTATTTGTGACCTTTCAACTTTTATGCTCAAAGTTTCAATATTCTCCTTCGTGAATTGACAAGGCTTTCAATTTTTACGCTTGTGAGGTAGTACAAGTCCATGGTTTTAGTAGATATTGCTTATAATCACACACAAAGCTATATCTTTTTTGCATAACAAGAAGAAGAGATAATAAAGTGAAAAAACAACAAAGGACGAAGAGAAAGGCTGATACAGTACATATGTCTACAGGCATAGTAGATATTGAAGACGGGCCTGACGTTGCTACTTGGAATAAGAAAATTCACATTAAAGATGATGCTGCAGGCATAGTAGATGATAGATTCCATGGTGTAGATGAAATACAAACAACACTAACTACTGGTATTGGCCTCAGGGATGGGAAAGCATCTAAAAAAGATTTGATTGTAGATCCAGCTAATAGAAAAGAGATAGAGGAGGCAATTGAGTCTGGATCTACATTAACAGATGAAGCCACAGACTTGTCACAATAATGTAACAACCACATTCCATGGTTCAGCTGACAATATAATATGAAAGATGCATACAACAAGCGAATTCTCATATCTAAGGGCGATCTCAGTAAGTTTTATTGACATATGACAATATTATGATCTGAAGTGGACAATAATAATAGCAGCAAGCCATCGTCATTAACCATGGCTAATCTTGTCAATAATTTTCCTTTTAGATCTCAGCGCAATAATCAGATATCCGTATTAAACCAGATATGTGCAGCCTTCAACTCAGCTTATAAATATATTATATTAGAAGCTCCTACGGGGTTTGGTAAGAGTCCTGTAGCCATAGCAGTTGCAATGACCTTGGGCTCAAGCTATATATGCACTTCTACCAAGGATTTGCAGACCCAATATTCAAGGGATTTTCCTTATCTTAAAGTAGCAAAGGGAAAAAACAATTTTCCTTGTTTAGTAAAACAAGACTTTATTAAAAGTGGTATATATCAATGTGGTATTTGTATTTCAGATAATGCAAATGAATGTTATCATACCACAGTAGAATATGGTCCTTGTATGACTAATGAATCCTTCAAGGATAGTGGATGCAAATATAGATCCTTTGTAAAGGATTATAAAATAAAGAATAAGGGAACAAAGAATGAACAGGTATTCATTGATGAAGATATCAAAAATTCTTACCAAAAAGAATATTCAGAGTGGTTGCACCTAAGGAACCTTAAGGAAAAAGGTTCTTGGAAACCGTGCGAATATTTTGACCAATTGAATGCCGCCTTAACCTCAAGTCATTCTATATTCAATTATTCCATTTTCTTAGGACTTTTGCCAAACAAGAAAAGTCTACCTGAAAGAGAATTGTTAGTATTAGATGAAGGTCATCTTTTAGAAACAGAGATTGTAAAATTCAGAGGATTAACTATATCCAAAAGGAGATGGAAAAGGTATATTCATGATTTAAAGATTATAGATTATGGTTATGATGATATAGGAAATTGGATTGATTTTCTTATAGAACTTGAAACAAAGATGCTTGGATTGATTGGTAATAGTTCTTTGGCAGAATCATTAGCTATAGAACGCAAAGTCAAGTACAATTATGACGGCAAGAAGAATAACTATAACAAGAGAAAGAAAGTAGTCTCCGCATCTGATTTGTTTGATAGTGATGAAGAAATTTCACAAAAGTATGCCAATGATGAAAGCATATCAAGAAAATCAGCAGCAAATCTTGGAGATGAGCTTGCCATTGACGCAATCAGAGATA
>JBKPMB010000130.1:0-11276 GCA_046731995.1 Thermoproteota archaeon
AAGGCCATAGATAGGTATATTGAACAAAAGAAAGCGATATCAGAATAAATAAATATTTTATGTTTGTAATATCACTGCAAGCATTTGCTTCTTTCGAAGTCCATCTTTGGTGGGTTGCTAGAAATCTAGGCTAGCAACCTACTCCAATTATAGTATAATTTATTATCTTTCTTCTTTTATACATCTACAGTTAATCGGTGAAATTAACAGAAATTCAACGTGAACAAGTAAAGGATTGGATAAAGCTTTGTAGAATCCAAGGTTTATCAATAGACGAAACAAAGAATTTTGTCAATGAAAAGCTAGCACCTAATTATACTCTTTCTCGTATTCAAATACTAAAGTATATGCAGCAATTAAGACTTGAAGCTAGAAGTTGGCTTAGCAATCTAGCAGTTGATGTTTGTGAGTATATCCATATTTTAAAAGAAAGATGGGATGAATTACACGAACTTAAACGTAATCAATGGGCTCTTTTGGTAAAGGCAACAAATGAAGGAGATAGCGCAACCCAGATAAAAGCGGCTTTAGTGTTATCCAGATTAAATGACCAGATTATGCAGATGAGTTGCATGTTGCCACAAATATCATTACCAACTGAAGAACAAATTCGGCGTAACATATTGCCTTCAAAAGTTATTGAAATTGATAACGGTAATGGCAATGGTAATAATAATAAAAAACCAATACTTGGGATAGAAGATGTGCCATGAGTGAACCCAATAAATCAGAGTATAAATCTGCAGATGCATTATCTGAAGCATACTTTAGGTTAAAAGACGTAGGTCTTCCTATGGATTCTGGTGATTATTGTATGAGTAATTTGTTAAAGATGAAGCATGCAATAGAAATAGTACGAGACTTCGGGCAAGGTCTTCCAAACGAAGTTATCGGCGAGTGTGAAATCAGAACCTCGAACTCTAGCTAATCCTATCCCTAGCAGAGAAGAACTCTTTAACATGATAAAATATGATATTCTATATCCATTAGCCATAATTCTCAACATGCTGTTGAGAATTTTCTCTTGCTTACTGCCAGACATCAAAACAGGTTCTGATTAGCTCTTATGCTTTACTGGAAAGCGAGGATCGTTATCTGGATTTAAAAATCTAACAAATACTCCTGAATTGTCATTTCTACGACTAACTTTCCAATCAACTATTAGTACAAAATCCTTGTAGTTCTTTTTTGTATACCATAGCAATCCCATTCCTCCTTGTGATTGCAGTGACTTGTCATATTCAACAAGTACAAATTTACCTGGACCGGTCATACTCGAACCATCTATGCTTTATCCATCGAAGAGATAGGTGAATTCGTTATTGTCTTTACTATTGCTCATATATATTGTAAGACTTTTTAGCCTCACGATGATTATGCCTTTTGTAGTTGGCCAAGCTAGATGATAAGTCACGCACAGAAGCAGAACAGATAATAAAGAACGAAATATCTGTTGTAACTGACAATCCTTCTATCATAAAGGGTAATGGCTGCGCTGCTTGTCATGTGCTGTTCAAAGTCAAAGAGCTCATGCATGTGAGCGAGCAGGATGCGGCCGACTTACTTTCAGAAGTCCTATTGGACAACGAGCCTCTCAATGATGAGTTCATTTCAATGGTCGAGGAGATACACATGAAAACCCGTATGATGGGCACTGTGTTTGCAATCAAGACAAGAGAGGCCAAAGACCGCTATATCGATTCTAATTTCAAGAATACCCTCAGCGAGTTGACGAGCGACGCCTCTGCATATGGAACAGAGATAGTGATGAGAAGGTTGATCTTGTCTAATATCGCTCTCAACATCGCTCAAAATCTAGGAGTTGACTATCATGCGGCCATGGAGGAGCTCTACTATTGCATGAGAAAGAAAGATATACAGACGCACGAAGAGCTAATGCAGTCAATGAGGTCTTTGCTGACTAAGAGGAGTGTTGAGAAGCCATAATGGTGATTACATTTGCATGAATATATCGGCAGTATACTGCTGCAGAATTTTTTTGCTTTGATAAGATCACTTGTAGCAGTCTTAAAAAACAAAAACACATTTCATTTCTTAATCCTATAGAGATTTCTATGCGATACTATGACGAGCTTGTTGTCGCTTATCCGTTTAATCTGAACATCAATTGATAATATACCATACCTTTCCGAATTCCCTTTTCCTTTTTTTATCGGAGATAGAATATTCTACTTCCAATTCGTCACCAGCATAAGCTTCAGCTAAAAATCTAGTATGTCTATTATTCCATGATGGATCTCCATCCATTCCATATAATAGCATAATATTGTTGGAAAATGCATCTAATCGTGTCATCTCACCTTCCGCACGTCCTATTATAGATCTGCCTGGCAAAAGAGTAGTATTTTTTATCCCTTCTTTTGCAGCTAATTCTGGATTTTCATATAAGATATTCTTTGTCTTTGCAAACGATATGTATTTTTCAAATTCTCCCTTATCAATACGTATACGTGATTTGAATTTCTGTCCTACTTTAAAATCTTCAAATTTCAAATCTTATGTTGAAAACTATGGAGTTGAAGTCAATATATTTTAACCGTCTGATGTTAGTCTACCAAACTCGCCATATATTCAAGTTAATTGCCTGCTGGCTTCAACAGGAATAAAGCATAAAGCTAACTTCCCATGAATAACTATCATTGAACAGGCAAGACTGGTTTTGCCTTCCAAGCGTAGAAATTGAACGCCTCTCTAAAACAAGCACAGTGAAATTGAATATTTGAGCACGGAAGTTGAAGATACAGGCACTGTCATTAGCTAAAGAATGCTATTCTATGAAACTTGATCTATTAGCTAATGCTACAATAGTTGATGATGCTATCAGGTTTGTATCTTTCAAGTCCAAGGAGAATCTAAAATCGTCTACTGAGGATGATAAAGAATCAAAAGAACCTGATTATGATGAAGACAAAGATCAACTAGAAAAAGAAGAAGAGGAAACTGGAGAACTAACAACAAATCAGGTTTTCTGAATAGGATTTGATTATGTATATTGGTATTCATACTATGATAATGCGTATTATGAACGCTATTGCGTGATGACTAAAGTCATGATAAGAATATAGTTGTATCATGATTGACTATACTATCTATAGTTCGCTATATCAGTAGAGAAATATTTTATCTTGTTATCTTGATTTAAGACAAGACTTTATCAATTCAGGTTGTCAAATACATACATTCATAGCATCGCGCTCCCCTTGTTCAATTAGTTGCTTTATTGTCTCTTGGCTAAAGTCTGCTGTTTTACCCCCGACGTCGTCAGCATCATTTTTACGTTCCACACGAAATACTTTAGTTAGTTTAAATCGACCTTTAACAAGATCTTTGTACGTGCGGCCATCGTATTGGCCATCTTTAGCACTAATAGGTGTCTGTAAAATACTCTCAAACTCCTTTTGTAATTTTGGATCATTACTTTCAAAAATGGCATCCATCGTGCGGCTAATAAAGGTCTTGTAATCTGATACCAATGTTGCAATGCTTTCGTCATAACAGGAATTTCTGTCACAGAAAGTTATATCATTTAGTCTACCTTTAACTCCATCATGATCCATCGGTGGAATAGGGCTATCTATCTTTGATGGATGTAAGTTTACTATGTATACTTCTAAATCAGGAATTTTGTCCTTCCCTCCTACCTTTACCCAATAATCTTCATGTGCTTGTAATAGTTCTCTAAACGGTGTATTACTTAACAATCCACCGTCCCAAAAGTAACGTATTCCAATCTTTTCAGTTTCATTACGTTGTTCATTTTTTTTCTCTGATTTGCCATTTTTAGTATAATCTATAGGCACGATTGCATAGTCATAGAATTCTGGTAGAGTTCCGCTTGCCATAACTTGATCTAAGGTAATTCCCTGATACTTTACTACATGTTGATATCCTTTATCCTTGATATATTGGCCATACTCTGATTTTCTGACCCCCTCTACTTTCTCATAGCTATCAAATGCTACTGTTTGACCCTCTAAGACATCCACACTAAATATAAGAAGTCTAGGCTGCTTTTCGCTAAATTTTGTAGCAATAGGAAAATCAGCAAAACGTCGTATAGTATGTTGCAATGGGTAATTACTATGAATAAACCATTTGACCAGGATGCTGGAATCATCAAAGAACTTGGAATCAGGTCTGACTGGTAATGGATTGTGTACCTTTGGCGCCCCATTGGTAATATAATAACTAGCAGAATAATATCTTCTTGCAGCTTCTTTTGAAGCAACACCAGGAACTTTTTCATACCATTCATCATCATCCTTTAGCCATGGTTGTAGTGAAGTTAGTTTGCTTGAGTCAATATTTGAGGCAAGGCCCTTATTTGTGTCCACCCAAAAATCTATTAGACTTTTAGCTGCATATTCCCAGCTTCCAGTTTGCAAAAACTTACTTACTAGTACAGCTCCGTTCATAGCACCTATAGAAGTACCTGCAATGATATCAAATAGAAGTCTATCATGTTTTCCATTTTTTTTGTCTTGTTCCATAAGATTATTGCAAAGTGCCTTGATCGCACCGGCTTGATATGCTCCTAGTGCCCCTCCGCCTGCAAGGATAAGAGCTCTTTGCTCTTTAGGCGCGACATTATCATTTATTGTTGACGACATTCTAATAATAGAGTGACTGATCTTCTTACACTTTACCTTTGATAATCTCTATGTGATATAGGTAACAACGTAATAATAATTATAATCAAGATGTATTACGATTTTTAAAAATATACTAGAGCAATCCGTTTTACCACTTTACTTCAAGATCAATGGGTATAGATCCAGCCTATGGTAGCTCAGGGTTTGGTATAGTTCTAACACAATGGGTAGATGGGATAGTACAAATAATGCATAGAAATAGTGAATGTTAAATGTTAGCAGCTGTTATCATACTATGACAGTTGACCTTCAAAGACCTAAGAAAAGAGTTAGTTTAGAAGCAACAACACAGCAGCAATCTAAGTTAGCAGAGACACCGCATAATAAACCATTGTGGATTTGGAATGTTCAAGAACATAAGCAAGAAGACGTTATAACAAATGGACTTTGCTGTTTTAATCATATTATTGGTTTACCAAGTTACAATTGACACACCACTCTATGACTATGACTAAGGAAATGATATTTGATGCTATGGTCACACATAATGGTAACAGTAGTAGTTACTAAACATCACGATAAAGAAGACTATATGGCTGCCCCTCCCTTATTACCATAGTTCATATATTATTGGAATTAATAATACGTTACGTCATTATTGCATAACAAGGAGAGGGCCAGACAATGAAAGAAGATTATTAAATGCTACGTATACGTGAGACTCCTGCAAACCACCTGAATAAGGGTTTCCTTTTGACCTACATATTGACTTAAGGAGCTATGGATATGATAAGAGGTTTCCTTTTTCCATGATAGCCTTCTTAAGGTCAGGTAGTCGATCTGGAGGAAGAGGATCACCTACACCAAGCAGACTATCTCTAGTTACTAACATGGATAATTCTTCTTCCGAAAGCTTTTCTGTATCTTTCGGTCTCATTGGAAGTACCATATAGTGTATATCTGCAGTGATGTCATATACTCTAATTTCAACATCATCGTTTAATTTCAATCCATAATCTGCTAAATAGCTTCTAGGTTCATTAATAATTCTCTGCTTGTATTCTTTACTTATATACCATAATGGCGGTTCTCCCAAATATTCTCTAGGATAACATGAGCATAGAGTACAAACGCATACATTTCTAAGCTTATCAGTATTTTCTAAGATCTCTAAACCATTCGGGTCGATTATCTCTTTATCCTTTGCGTATATAACTGAAGGATCCCATCCAAGAATCGCTTCTTTTGGAGATACTTTGAGTAATGCCTTAAAGTCAGGATCGACCCATGCTTTGGCAACAACTCTAGCACCTGTAATTGGTGTTCTTCCCTTCATTTGTTCATAATGTCGTTCAAATGCTCTGCTCATGACCATACTATCACCCAACGTCAAGTTGATCATTGCTAGAACCTCCAACTCATGCGGATTAACTACTTTTTTGCCCTTCTTCTCATAATGGCCTTTTTGTCTGTCTATCTCAGCTTGAAGGTCAGCTTCCTTAATTATCCCTTTGTCTTTAAGAACTTCCCTTATTCGGATGATTCTATGATCAAAATAGGAAACTCCAAATTGGAAACCCTTTTTCGCCTCAAGTTCATCCTTTTTGCGGCGGCTTTCCTCAAAGGGAATTACCTGATTGCCACATAAGAACTCCTCAAATGCAACAAGCTTCCATAAATAATCAGGGAGAGTGGGCGTTAAATATGCGCTAACAGGATTTATCGGTTTTTGCGGATCATTATCTAAATGCTGTTGGAGTTGTTCATCTGTACTCATTACCTATTTCTCCTTGGTGGTAAGTTAGATAATGGTTCATGTGCCAATAAATCTTCGTAGACTTCCATGACAACCTTGTCATTGCTTGTAGCGTTCGGCGAAACTTGATTTAAATCGAAAATGCAACTATGATATGGCGGACGCTTTTCGTGATCAGGCGGACAATTGACGTAACCAATTACTTTTCTAACTTTGCCTACTTTTCCTGTTATGTACTTAGGCATCCTTCTAGGATCAGGGATTATTGGATTTTTCTCCTTTACTCTGATGGATTCTCCTTCATGGAATTCACGCATCTGAACCATATATCAAATTGTTATGAATATCTTATTTAACCTTTAATTTATATTATAAATTTTTATATTTATATTCCAAATGTCTTGTAATGTTAGAAACACCACAGACTATCACCAAAGAAATTGATAATGTACCTAAGATCGGAATAGGTATTTTGCTGGGAATTTTATTATTTGGGATGTTTGTAGTTGGGTATGATCAAGGACAATTAGCACAAGCCCTGTTGGCACCCTTGGGAATCCATCTAAATCATGATCAATTAATGTTGATACATGAGTTTAATCATGATTTAAGACACGCAGCAGGATTTCCATGCCACTAATATGGATCAACTTGAGTAAGAAGAGATGAAAACGCTTGCATTCATTATCGTAAGTCTTCTTTCTGGTGCAATAGCAGGTACTCTTTTAGGTTTAGTCAATCAGATAATAATAGAGCCATTCATCGATAGATCTATTGGAATTGAAACACAAAAGAATATCGCATCTGGCGAAACTGTTGATCTTAACGAACAATCACACTATCGCATGTGGCAGAAGACAGGGGAAATAGTAGCAGGTACTATATTTGGTGCGTCTTTAGGAGCACTAGTAGGAATAGTTTTCGCTTATACAAAAAACAGGTTACCAGGCTCAACCAATCAAAAGAAGGCGGTCATTCTAACTGGTGTAATGTTCTTTGTACTGTTCCTTGTTCCAGCATTAAAATATCCGCCAAATCCTCCAGCAGTAGGAAATCCAAGCACAATCTACTATAGAGAAATATTGTATATAGCTCTCATTACAATTTCGGGGTTGAGTTCTCTTGTGTTAGCAATTTTATATAGAAAATTAAACGGTTTTAGATCAAAAAATATCGTAATACCATTATTGTATGCAATAATAGTTTCAGCCGCTTATGTTATATTACCACCAAATCCTGATGAAATTACGATACCAAATGATTTAATTATTAATTTCAGAGTTGCTAGTGTAACTACTATTGCTATGTTTTGGGTATTGCTAGGAGTCATTTTTGGATCACTATATGACATGATCAAACCTCGTGAAACAAGTAAACTTGTACCATACTAACCTGACCAACATAATTTTATATTATTGTCCAACACCTCTAATTAGAACAGATTTAGATTGCAAACATGCTTGTTATAACTATTGGATGTTTCAGCAAAATTGAGACTAAAAGCCAGTAACATGCATACAATCCATTTACTATTAATAATCGGTAAGTCAATGTTCAAGCATTTTATTTGCTTGTAAGTTCTTCGATCTTGTAGCCTTTCATTCGTGTCTCCGGTACTGTAGCGCTTATTATATTTTGGCTATCTTGCTTTAACACTCTACGTAGTACTTTTTCAGCCCTTAATCTAATAATTCGTGCCATTATAGGGCTTCGCCCAGCCGTCGAAATTCCAATCTGCATCATATCTTCAATATTTATGGTTGCCATATAGGCAAAGTCACTATATTCAGGATCGTCTGCTGCATATACAAACGAGCCTATTTGACGACCCTTGTCAGCAATACGACGATTTAATGCTTTGTCATTTGTAGCGGCTAAAATCATGTAAGGATCCTTGTAACTATCTAATATTGTGATAATATTATTCAGCCTAGCCTTAACGATTTTGATCTTTCCATGTTTTGATAGATATGACAGATGTCTATTTAGGCGGTTAGTTATGACAATAATATTACAACGTTGACCTAATAGGCCATGTATTTTTCTCAATAGTTCTATTCCACTGCCAATTACAATTATAGTCTTATCTTGTAAACTAAGGTCCACGATCATTTACAACACCTTACCCAATCAAGTGTTTTACAGATGATCATACTCAATTGTATGTTTAACATAATTCATTCTCGTGCATAACGTTTTTGACTTCAGAAATGATACGCTTTGTCGACGTCGACTAATGTTATAGTACATTGTTATAACATTTACAATATGGAAGGCTTAGCAATTTATAATTTGTATGGGCTTTGTATAGATTTTTGATTTAATCTTGTGCAATAGAAAAAGCTAAAGGAGATTCTATATAATAGGTTATGAATACCCCGATTGACCTAAGACCTAAAGAAAATAGTTAGTCTACAAACAATACGACAATGTCAACTCTTTGAAAGACTGTGTAATAGACCATTTTGGATTTGGAATACCAATGAACATAAACAAGAAGACATCAAAACAAATGGAGATTGCTGCTATAACCATATCATTGGCTTACCACAGAAAGATACAGTGGACAAACCATTCTATGACTATGAGAAAATAATATTTGATTCCCTAGTTTTTCATGATGGTAACAAACATCTTTGGATAAAGAAAGCAACTGGTTTATGCATATCGTAGTTTATACTCAGGTTTATGGCCTGGCTTTGTTTGCGAGATAATGCATTATCAGGTTCACAAATGTGCATTGTAACTGGGCCTAGAATAGATCTGGCTATTGCTCTAATAGATAGGATGAAAAAGCTATTTGTTGTAGGTAAAGGTCTTACCACTTTTAACACCAAAGAAACTGTAATAGAACTAAACAACGTAAAGATAGAGGCATTTCCATCACATCACTTGGACGCAATGAGAGGACTGCCAAATGTCTCGTTCATACTGCTAGACGAAGCGGATTTCTTTCCTCCAGGACAGCAGCAAGATGCAAGGGATGTCTCTGAGAGATATATTGCGAAATCAAATCCTTACATTATAATGGTCAGTACACCAAATGCTCATGAAGGCCTATTCGAAAGGATAGAGAAAGAAGCTGAAGATACATGCTTGTACAAAAGGATATTTCTGGACTATACTTATGGCATTGGTAAGATATACACTGCAGAAGAAATTGAAAAATCCAAGCAATCACCATCATTTGAGCGAGAATACAATCTAAAGTATCTAGGCAGGATAGGAAACGTATTTCACATTAAAGATATAGAGGCAGCAATTGAGAAAGGAACAAAATATAATCCTGATAACTTCAACCCTTATAGTTTTACTTCGAGATCTATGGGTATAGACCCGGCATATGGCAGCTCTGCATTTGGTATTGTAGTAACACAATGGGAGGATGGTCATATCCAGATCTTATATGCTGATGAGCATCATCGCCCGGATTACAATGAAATGCTATCCTTGGTTTATGGGTTAATGTCAAAGTATCAGGTAGATAGCGTGTATATTGATGGGGCAAATCCTTCCTTTATAAGATCATTGAAGCTGCAGGTAGGAGAAGATCCAGATTATGATAAAGTGATAGCAAGGTACAAATCAGAAGGCTTAGGCGATAGCTGGATTCAGCATATGAGAGTAATACCTGTACACTTCGGTACAGATTATAAAGCTATGTTAGGACATTGCAAGATGATAATGGAGAAGGATGGTGGTCGCATTGCAATTAATCCATCATTTGATAAACTGATAACCTCATAGAACAGCAGTTGATAATGATGGGACGCTAGATAAAGAGTCTACATCATACAACGACATATTTGACGCATTTAGATTAGCATTGAAATTCTATAGCTTCAGGGAAAAAGACTGACCGTGTTTGCTGCCAAGATATGTCTAACAAACAAACACGATATCGATATGATGATTCCCGGTATAGCAAACGTATCGCAGGCGCGATACAATGGTCGCTGCAGTCCCTGTCACAAGGACATACCGGAATACTTTGTCCAGCTCAACAGAATCAATACTAGAAATAATAGTGTAGTTTCCGAGTTTTCGTGCTTGAATTGCGTTAGATCTCATTGATCGTTAGCCTTATAGTGCTCAGATTCAAAATACAAGCTGGACACAGGCCGCAGAAAAAGTACAGCAACTCTTTATGTAGAGTGACACCTAAAGAGAACTTAGTGTCTTTACCTCAATATGATAAGTAAAAATATAAAGAAATGATACTTGATGCTGCAGAAACAGTTCTAGGATTTTTGACTTTGATAGAATCGCTTACAGTAATTTCAAAAGGAATAATGAGAGAAGGAAATGGCTGGGGTATGAAGTATTTCAACTGCTGTTATGATTATCTATACTTTCCATAGAAATTGATGTGGACAAATTCATAAGAAAATATTTTCAAGGGCGTTTGAAGACGACCACAAGACAAAGCAACCAAGCCGTAATGAATGTGCCTTTAATTTATTTCAGGTAATCTTCAATGCAAAATATACAAAACAATACCAACTAATATATAATAACAGTCAGATAACAGACAGAGAAACAAACATCTTAGGTGAGTGACAATATTCCAAAAATCATATTAGCATATTCTTTGCTAACTTTATCCACATTCCAAAACATGATAGATTTCCATAAATCAATTTTATTTGTAGTTTTGTTAATATTAATTGTTGGTGCTATGTATAATCACTACCCTCCTGAAACAGCTGTAGCAAAGATAGCTAGATCTAGAGGAGCAATAAATATTGATGATCCAAATCTGAAATATGAAGTAGTAGCAAGCGGACTTAAATCTCCAACAACTATGGCATTTTTAGGACCAAACGATATTTTGGTAAATGAGAAACTCAGTGGTACAGTACAGAGAATCATAGATGGCAAAATACAATCACAACCAGTACTAGATG
>JBKPMB010000131.1:0-9554 GCA_046731995.1 Thermoproteota archaeon
GTACAAGTCTGCTAAAATAATTGCAGCTTATTTCCCGATCGGATCTGAAGTTAGGACCGAACATATAATCGACTCAGCATTAAAAAGTCAGAAAGTCGTTTTGCTTCCAAAAGTCGCATCTAATAAAATCGCCTTCTCACGAGTTTTCCGAGCAGATTTCCGTGATAACAAGCTGGTCGAAGGTAGATTTAGAATTTTAGAACCCCCCAGATCATCCTATAATGCGCAAAAAAACATTGATTTGCTAATTGTACCAGGAATTGCATTTGATAAATATGGAAATAGGATAGGTTACGGAAAGGGTTACTACGATCGATTCATAGAACAAAACGACTTTCGTTTCTCAATCGGACTAGGATTTCATTTTCAAGTATTGGATTATGCGCTTCCTTATTGTGACATAGATCAGAGGCTACATGCTATTGCTACGGAAAGAAACGTGCTTGTTTGCTAAGATGAGCATACTTCATTGCTATGTCTTTCCTGTAATGGTAATCGTTTGTTCCCCAAGAGATCCTTTGCGTAACTGAATAGGCACTATTTAAGGCCTTTCTGATGGTATCTCCCAGTGCAGTAACACCCAAAACCCTGCCACCGCTAGTTACAATTCTGTTGTTTATATCACGTTGCGTGCCTGAGTGAAAAACCATCACGTCATTGCCGAAGTTATGATTAACGCCACTAATCGTATGGCCTTGAACATATGGTCCTGGATATCCTTTTGATGCCATGACCACGCATACAGCAAACTTATTTTTCCACTTAATGGCAGGCATTGAATGTAATTTTTCGTTATTAGCGGAATCTATGTATTCAAAAAAGTCAGATTCCATTCTCATTAAAATAGATTGACACTCTGGATCGCCCATTCTGACATTAAATTCCAAAACATATGGTTTCTTTGTTTTTTGTTCAACCATTATTCCTGCATATAAAAAACCTTTGAAGAGAATTGCTTTTTTTTTAAGCCCTTTAATTGCCGGCCACATGATCTGAGACATTATTGTATCATAAAGTTCACAATCCATCAGTGGGGTAGGTGAATAGCTTCCCATTCCCCCCGTATTTGGACCCTTGTCATTATCGAATACGCGTTTGTGATCTTGACTCGAAGATAGAGGAACAATGGTTTTGCCGTCACATATTACAATGAATGAACACTCTTCTCCAGATATTTTCTCTTCTATTAAAATACTGTCGCCGGCTCTGCCAAATATTTTTTTTACCATAATATTATCTATTGCCTCAAATGCCTCCGCAGAATTATCGCATACAAGTACGCCTTTTCCGGAAGCTAAACCGTCAGCCTTTATTACGAGATCAGTTTTTTCCTTTACAACATAATCTTTAGCTTTTTGTACATCCGAAAAGGTTTGAAATCTAGGAGTGGGAATACCATTTTCATACATAAACTTTTTTGCGAATACTTTGCTTGATTCAAGAAGTGCAGCGCTTTTTGTTGGCCCAAAAATCTGGAGTCCGTCTTCCAAAAAGGAGTCTACTATGCCGCTTGCGAGTGGGCATTCAGGACCAACTATTGTAAAACAGTCATTTTCTTCAGCGAACGTTTTTAGTTTGTCAACCTCATATGCTTGGATTTTTACATTTTGCGAGGTTCCCGCATTGCCCGGGGCAAAAAATATCTTGCTTATATTCTTTTTTTGTGATATCTTCCATCCTAAAGCATGCTCTCTTCCACCTGAGCCAACTATCAATACATTTGTCAAATAACAAAAGTTTGTTTATGAAACATAAGAATATTTGTCTTATAATACACGAAATACAAAATTCGATATCTTTCTTCTAGTCTCTTTTTATGTGATAGGATTAATGCATTGGTATGGAAACAGAGCATACCGGGCGTGGAAAAAGAGGACTAGGCTCAGCAGACGAAGAGACAAGACTAAGGGTAGCAAGGAAGGGAGGTATTTCGCCTCACAATGTGCGAGGACTCGCTGCAGCGAACGCTGAGACTCGATCTCGAGTAGCCAAAGCCGGAGGTGACGCCAGGGCCCTAGACAAAGATGGCCTTAGGGAAGCTGGTAGAAAGGGCGGCGAAACAGTAAAGGCAGAATATGGAGTTCAATTTTATCAATCAATAGGAGAAAAAGGTGGTGAATCAGTAAAGGGAAAATATGGTCTGGATTTTTACCGCGAGATCGGAGAGAAGGGAGGTGGCATAGTAAAAGAGCGATATGGAAGCAAGTTCTATAGTGAGATCGGAAAGCGTGGAGGTGAAACAGTAAAGCAAGAACGTGGACCAGGGTTTTATAGTCTTATTGGCAGAAAAGGAGGAGAGGCCAAGCCAGACGAGACCTATAATGGAGACACGGTGTCAGCCTAGCAGTTTTGTCGAGTTATCAGCCAATAATACCTTTAGGAATGTTGCGTATTCGCTATCGTTGAAATCTGTGCGTACAAATTTATTACATTGCTTTGCCTGCTCTACACATTTTAAATGATAACATGCTTGGTCATTTGACAGAGTTTTGTAGTAAAAATACTTGCATGAGCAAAACTGCAAATCGAGATCCGTCCAGTGCTCATCATCTTTTCCCACGACGGTCCAGATCTCCCTGCCACTAGGCAAGAAAACATGAAGCTTTACTGAGCCTACATTCACTATCTCTTTTACTCGTATGGCATTGGCTTCGTTCATATAATATATGCAGATTTGCGCTTTATTTGTTTAAATCTCTTTCGTACCAAAATGACAAAGGTTCATTGTTAAGTCAAAGGTGATATATCTTCCTCAATGAGGCCGTGAAATTTATTTTACTGTAACTCAGATTCATTATATGTCTAAAATTAGCACTCTGTATCCATATCCCGCGTTAGCCATTGATGGGATATGGAATACCAAGAACCATAGGTATATTGCCATCTCTGATTTACATATTGGTTTCGAATCTGAGCTCTGTTCGAAGGGAATCACCATGAACTTAAGTCTACAGGTAGACGAGATGATCAAAGATATAATCAAGCTAGTTAAGATTCAGAAAGCAGATGGTGTCGTGATACTTGGAGATTTAAAGAACACGATAGGATCCATAAGCAAGCAAGAATGGGAATGGATACCACAATTTTTTAAGCTAATATCTGAATCTACTGAGGTGTATATGGTACCCGGTAATCATGATAGTAATATCCGGTTTTTAGCGCCAAAGAATATTAATATGATAAGTACTTCTGGATTAATTCTGGATGACACTCTACTCATTCACGGACACACTATGCCTCTCTCTGCTGGAACTACCATAAAACGAATTATTATGGGGCATATGCATCCTGTCTTCCTAAAAACGAGCAGTACCCTTAATGGGCAAAGAGTTTGGATTTATCTCAGAGTCAAAAAACAGGCAATTTGGCCTAATACAAGAGAGGTATTGGATATAATAGTGGTACCGTCTTTTAACAAGCATTTATTTGCAACGACTGAACGCGGCTACAGAAAATCAATTTGTCCATTGATCGAAAGAGTATTAAAGTGTGATGCTGTCGAACGTGGAGTGGTTATAACACTTGACGGCTCAATAATTGGTGACATAGATACAATACAAGGCGTTTTCTTATAAAAAACGTGATCTATCTCAAAGTTATATCTGCAAATAGGCTCTTAGAGGACTGACAGTAGGAGTATGGTTCTTTAGCCATGCGAGTGTCTTAATGAATGAAGAAGCTGCTTCTATAGTTGTGAGAACCGGTATGCCCATTTCCACTGCTTTCCTTCTAATAAGATATTCATCATACAACATTCCAACATATTTTTCAACTGTGGAGGTAGATGGTATATTTATAATGAAGTCAATCTTGTGTTCGAGCAATAAATCTGATATATTTGGTTTGCGATTTGGTTCACTAATTTTATAAACTTGTTGAATATTTTTAAAATTATTTCTCTCGATAAACTCTGCTGTATGTTCTGTAGCGACTATATTGAATCCCACTGAAGAAATCCGTGAAATTAATGGTAGTAATCTTTCCTTGTTTAGTTGGCCTCCCACTGTAACTAAGGCTGTGCCAGACAATGGAAGAGAATATCCCGCGGCAATATATGCTTTAGACAGGGCATCGTAAAAGCTACTTCCAAAACAGGCTACTTCGCCAGTTGATTGCATCTCAACACTGAGCAGAATATCTGCTCCCTCAAGTTGCATGAATGAAAACTGTGGCACTTTGATTCCAAACTCCGTCGTGCTTTTTAGCCACAAGTCTTTTCCGCTTGGTAACGTATTGTACAGCATCGCTCTAGCCGAGAGGTTTATCAGATTTATTCCCATGAATTTAGAAACAAAGGGCATAGATCTTGATGCCCTTACGTTGGCCTCTATTATAGACACTTCATCATCCTTTACCAAGAATTGCATATTAAATGGTCCCTTTATTTTTAGGGCCTTCCCAATCGTGGTTGTATATTCTATAATTGTTTCAATAGTTTTCCTATTTAATCTCCAAGGCGGAATACACATAATGGCATCCCCAGAATGGATACCAGCATTATCGATATGTTCAATAATTGAACCAATTATAACCTCTGTCTCTGAGGATACGCCGTCTACTTCGACTTCGGCTGCCTCTTCTAGAAACTTACTTATTACAACTGGATGGTCTGGATTAACACTTGTGGCCTCTGTCAGATATTGTTCCATCTGGTGCTCGCCCCAAATGACTTTCATCGCTGCGCCACTAAGGACATACGAAGGTCTTGCTAGCACAGGATATCGTACCCTGGCTGCAAATTGTTTTGCTTCTGATATCGTGGTAAATTTTCTCCAAGCAGGCTGCTTTATTCCTAATGTATCCATCAATTCGCCGAATTTTGCTCTGTCTTCTGCGGCATCTACTGCGTTGCTACTGGTACCTATTATTTTTACTCCAGCCTTGGCAAGATGAGGAGTCAGGTTGTTAGCAGTTTGTCCCCCTACACAAGTCACGGTTCCGCTTGGCTGCTCTTTTTGATAAATATCCATGACTCTTTCAAAAGTTAATTCCTCAAAGTAAAGTCTCTCCGGAATATCGTAGTCAGTAGAAACTGTTTCCGGATTACAGTTAATTATAGAAACCTCGCTTATGCCATTTTCTTTGAGTCCCCACACCATATTAACGGTTCCCCAGTCAAACTCTACACTGCTACCGATCCTATATGGGCCAGCGCCGAGGACTAGAACGCTTTTTTCATGTCCATGCTCAAATTCAATATCATCAGTCAGGCCTCCGTAGGTCATATACAAATAATTTGTTTTTGCCGGCCATTCAGCGGCCAAAGTGTCAATTTGTTTAATTACAGGTTTTATTCCAAACCTTTCCCTCAATCTTCTTAGTTTTAATTCATCTACTCCCAGACATCTCCCGATCTGCTTGTCAGAAAATCCAATTCTTTTTGCTTCCCTAATTATATTGTCATCAAAGTCTGAATTTTGCAGCTTATATTGCATGTCCACTATATTCTTTATTCTGGCAACAAACCAGGGATCTATCGCGGAGAGTTTGCTTATTGTTGCAACAGTCATTCCTGCCTTTATCGCCATAATTACTGTGAAAAGTATATCGTCAGTTGGATGTAATAATGCCTGTTCTATACGCTCTATATCTTCAATTTTTTCAGAGTTCGTATCGCTGTTTGCTACTAGACCATCTTTACCAATTTCACACATTCTTATTGCTTTTTGGATAACCTCTTCAAAGCTCGTTCCGATTGCCATCACCTCACCAACTGACTTCATAGCGCTACCAAGCTTACGCTTGACGAGTTCAAATTTCTGGAAATCCCATCTAGGCATCTTTAGAACCAAGTAATCTAATGATGGCTCAAAATAAGCACTTGTAACTTTTGTAATCCTATTGATCAACTCTGGAAGTGAGTATCCTAGTCCTATCTTTGCTGCCATATATGCCAAAGGATAGCCTGTGGCCTTGCTAGCAAGTGCAGAAGATCTTGAAAGTCTTGCATTGATCTCAATTGCACAATATTCCTCGGAATTTGGATTCAAACCAAATTGAATGTTGCACTCCCCGATAATGCCACAGTAGTCTGCACCCCGTAACGCAGCTGAACGCAGCATATGATATTCAAAATTATTTAATGTTTGTGAAGGAGCCACTACTATATTATCTCCCGTATGGACACGCATAGCCAGCACATTTTCCATGTTACAAACGACAATACCATTTCCGCTGTTGTCCCGCATGACCTCATATTCGATTTGTTTCCAATCACCAACGTATCTTTCTATTAAGACCTGGTGAACCATGCTAAGTGTGAGACCTCTCTGAACAATCTCTTGTAGTTCATATTCATTATATGCAACACCTCCTCCCTTACCACCTAGTGTGTAGGCTACACGAACGATAACAGGATACCCAATTTCCTTTGCTGTCTTGAGAGCTTCTGCCATCGAATAAACGGGAGCGCTGTCTAAAACAGGGATATCGCTATTTTTCATTGATTCTTTGAATAAGAGTCTATCTTCTGTAATTTCAATACCTCTTATTTTTGTACCCAAAACTCTAATACCGTATTTATCTAATATGCCAGACCTCTGAAGCTGTACGCCGCAATTAAGGGCTGTCTGTCCACCAAATCCCAGCATGATGGAATCGGGCCTTTCAGCCTCAATTACTTTTTCAACGTAGCATGGATTGATAGGAATTAAATACACTTTGTCTGCAAACCTCGTGTCTGTTTGAATTGTTGCGATATTTGGATTTATTAAAACACTATTGATTTCATCTTCTTTTAGAGCTTTAAGGCATTGCGAACCGGAGTAGTCAAATTAGCGGTCATGAGTAATGACTTTCGCCTGCTTCTCCGATCTTAATTGCACCGCTACCTAGCACTAGAACACTTTTTATAGTTTCTAACTTAGGCAATCTTCCTCCCACTTCATACCGTTGGATTATGTCGAAGCACTAGATCCTTTTATCTTTATTGGGTCGCCATCAACACTTTCGATGAGTTGCTTTAATCTGTCAAAAACAAACATCGAATCGTATGGACCTGGAGATGCTTCCGGATGAAATTGTACCGCAATAATGGGCTTTGATGCATGTTTAATCCCTTCAATGGTGTTGTCATCGACGTTGGAGAACCATATTTTAAAATCTGTCTTTTCCAGACTGGACGGCTCTATTCCATAGCCGTGATTTTGGCTCGTGATATATGAACGATTGGTTTGAATGTCTAAGCACGGTTTGTTTTGACCACGATGTCCGAATTTTAGTTTGTAGGTGTTGGCCCCACCGGCTAACGCAAGAATTTGGTTCCCAAGACAAATACCTAATGTGGGCATAGAAGAATATATCAATTTAGAAGCTGTCTTGATAACAAGATCGCAAACCTTGGGATCACCTGGTCCATTGCTGATAACCACACCTTTTGGTCTATGCGCTATTATTTTTTCAAATGGCGTATCCCATGGAAGCTGGATAACTCTATATCCTATTCTAATAATATTACGTATTATGCTATACTTTGTGCCAGTATCCAGTAGGATGATGCAGTCCCTACTTTTATCTCCGTATTCTAACGGAGCATTTACGCTAACTTCGGGAAGAAAATTTTGATCATCATACCTTGCGTCCTTAATGAGTTGTCTCATTTTAGTATTCTCGATGGATGACTCTGATACACATATTGTGCCAATCATTACTCCGTGAATACGTAGCTTCTTTGTCAGTTCCCGCGTGTCGATTCCATAAATCCCTGGTATTTGTTCTTCATTCAACCACTCATCTAATGTTTTAACGCAACTCCAATGGCTCGCCACATTTGATAGATCATGAACTATTAAGCCTTTGACCTGAATCTTATCCGATTCGAAAAATTTTGGTAATCCATACTTATCCTTGACGGACATACTAGGAACGCCATAATTTCCTACGAGTGGATATGTAATACATAATATCTGACCGCGATAAGACGGATCTGTAAGCGCTTCTGTGTAACCTACCATCCCAGTGTTGAAGACTACCTCGCCTGCGATTTCACCAGGCCATCCAAATCCAATACCATTAAATGCACTTCCGTCTTCTAACATCAGCTTTGCGTTATATCCACTATAACGTCTTTCTAGTAGCGGAATTTTTGACCCTCAACAGATGATTTAGATTACAAATTTAAGTTTTTGCAACATCAAACTAAGTATTAATGTATCGTATAATTTGCTGCCTTGCTCATATCTTAGTATTAGTAATCGATACTAGGTCTATTTCATCATTCATTTGCTTTCGTATTTCTACGATATCAACAGGCGACAGGCCACGGTTAGAACTTCTACTATGTGTCATAATATATTGCTTATCGTGAATTCAAGAAGCGCACTTCCCTTCACTCTAATTTTTACATTTACATAAATCCGCTTTTCTATAACATCCTATACAGACAACTGTTGTATTACATCCGACGGGAGTGCAGGCATCAATTGTCACTGTGTCCCTACCACAAAGACATCTCATGTAGTTAATTTTGATGGTCCTGATATTATGTTTTTGTATTTATTTAAGTCATATCCTCTGATGACAAAATTGTCAACAAAATTTTGACACGCAATAAATAAAGGTAAGATTGTAGCCTGACAAATAGGAATGAATGCTGAATTAAAGGTGCATCCTTCATTTTTCCGAGAATTTGCTACGAAGACATGGGTATCTCCAAATGACATAGTCAAGGAGCTAATTGAGAATGCTTTTGATGAGGACGCTACTCAGGTTATCGTTACTCTTCAAAATAATGGCAATCTTACAATTGAAGATAATGCTGGAATGGATAATGATGACATGGAGAAATTTTTGCTGCTAGGATCACCCCACAAAGTACACGAGACTATATCACCGAAATTAAAAAGGATCAGAACAGGTAGATATGGGACTGGCAGATTATCATTTCTTACTTCATTTGAAAAAATGAAAATAAGAACCAAACGCAATAACTTTACTCTCTCCGTACTGATTGATAGTAGCACTGTAGACAGATTGTTTTCAGGCAATGCTAAACTTGAAACTCTAAACGAGCCAGCCCTGATCAGAGATGGAACGGAACTGACATTGATGAACCCTAAGGTTCCAATTGATATCTATAGATTATCTAAAGAACTCAGGAAATTAGTGATCCTACGACAACCCATGTTCGAAGTATATATTAAAAGCGCCGACTCTTTCAAAGAATGGGACTTCAATGGCGTACAGCCAGTAAAGGCTCCAGAGGTTCAGGGCCATAGGATACCTGTCAACCTAGATGATGCAAGAATAACAGGTGAAATAGTCATATCTAGAAGGCCTCTCTCTGATGACGAAAAGGGTATTGCCATAATGGTTGGCAGTCATGTAGTAGTTCGTAACACGTTTGGTTTTGATACAAAATTCAAGAGAGTAACTGGTTACGTCAGGTGCAACTCTCTGACATCACGGTTTGCAGACAAGTCTGCCTTAATTGAGGATGAGGAGTACGATAAGTTTAATCAGATAATGCGGACGTTTATCATAGACACCATTCTTCCGAGCTTAACTGAGTATGAAGACGTTTTAATTACTAGAGAAGAATCTAGAATTTATAAAGA